>CANJEU010000096.1 GCA_947473445.1 Fidelibacterota bacterium
CTCGGTCGAAATGGTCCAGAAGGCGGCCATGATGGGCGCGCCCGTACTCATCGCGATCTCCGCGCCCACGGCCCTTGCCATCCGTACCGCTGAACGCGCCGGGATTACCCTTGTCGCCATTGCGCGCGACGACGGATTCGAAATCTTCACCAAGGGAGAGCGTGTCGATCTCAGCGCTCTAAAAAATGTCGCCCGATAAACTCGCTTATATGGCCAATCAGATCGGCACCGCCTTCAATCATCAAACCGACGATGAAGCGATCGCCTCCATCGCCCAGCACATCAAGCTCTACTGGGACCCGCGCATGCGCGCGGCGATCATTGCCCACGAAGACGCCGGCGGTCAGGGCCTCAAGCCCCGCGTCCTTCAAGCGATCCGAAGTCTAAAAGCCGCCGAGTTGCGGGCGCCCACTTAGTCGGTTGAGATCGCTAGGAACGATTTTTCGCAACATTGCGCCGGTTCTCGCGTTTGGCTGCCTCTACGGAACATCGAGATAGAGGGCGCCAGACGGCGCGGGCCGGACTTCAGTAATGTTGCCGGCTAGCGCTCTTGGCGTCTTCCGCTCACCGGACGGCTTGCCGCTCCGGTGAGCGTTTTTCGGTCCGAAACCCTTTAAAGCTAGACCTTCTCGGCCGGCGGCGACTTGCGGCGCGGGACGGGCTTTACCTTAGGATTGGCAGCTTCATGCGCGAGGCGCAGGGCCTTGAGCTCGGCCGTCCGCTTCATGTTGGCCGCTTCCTTGGTGCGCCGCTCGTTCAGGAACGCCTCGTCGCGCCTGGCGGTCGCCGTGCGGGCGCTGTCGGCCTTGTCGAACGCCTGTTCTGCGCGTTTACGTGCCGGGGTCATGCCGTACTCCTGTGTGGGATAAAGTTTAAACGCGTGAGACGGGAAATCGATGCGCCGTCACCACACGTATCGCAATTGCGCAAAACAAAACGGGGGACGATTGCTCGTCCCCCGCTCGTTTCGCTCGATAAGGCGGAAGCGATCTACTTCGCCTTCGCTTTTGCTTTTGCCTTGGCGCCTTTGGGCTGCATGCGGCCGGAGTCGATGAGGAGGTCCTCAACCGATCCAACGCGCGTGCCATGCATCGCGGCAACCTTCGTCACGTCCACGGCGCCGACACGCTCCATATTCTCGATGAGCGCGACCGCACCCGGGATCGGGGCTTCCGGCGGCGGCGCATCGGCCGGGGCCGGGGCATAAATGTCCGCGATCGCGAGCACTTTTTCCGTGGGCAGATGCACCATCAGCATCGCTTCGGCATGAGTAAGGCCGCGCATCGAATAGATGTCGACCGCACGCTTGCCGTCCGAGAGCGTGTATTTGTCCGGCACCGGCTGGAACTTCGGCGCCGCCTTGTTCTTCGCCATGGCATCCGGGTTCATGGTCCGCGGCGCGGCCCAGGCCTTCTTATAGAACTCCTCGTTCACCGCATGCGTGACAACCGTCGCGCCTTCGGCCACGTAGGCGCGCAGTCCGCCCGAGTGATCGAAGTGTGTATGGGTGTTCACAACGAAGCGGATCGGCTTACCAGGAACGAGTTCCTTGGCTTTGGCGATCACGGCCATCGACCGGGCTTCGGTCTGCGGCGCCTCGACGATGATCAGATGATCGGCCTGATCGATCAGTAGGCTGTGATGGCTGCCGCCGCGCAAGTGCCACACACCCGGCGCCAGCAGTTCTTCCGCCACGACGATCGGCGGCGCTTGGTAGTTTTTCACTTCGTCCGGCACCGTGATGGCCGCCGGAGCATTGGCCTTCACACCCGTGACCGTCAAACGCAGCTGCGGGTGATCCCCGACAATGCGCGTGATGCGGCTTGGGAAGCGCGCGCCGCCGTAGACCTTATAGTCGGCGAACTGAGTCTGGATGAGCATGTCGCCCAACACCGGATTATCGATCCAGGTCTGCACCAGTTCGAGATCGTGCTGCGCGTTGAACCGTCCGTAGAACTTCTGATTGCCCACGGTGAACGTGGTATCGCCACCACGGCGCGTTTCGCGATACGGCGCCTTATTGGCAATCGCCAGCTTCAGGAAGCCGTGCGGTGTCGAGTGAACGGCGGCCGTGCGATCGGCAACGGCGGCGGCTTGAACGGCGGCCGGGTTCGTGGCCGTTACGTTCCATGCCGAAGTGCCGCTCAGATATTCTTCACCGTTGGCTCCGAGAAAGCCGAAGTATTCCTTACGGAATGCGGTGTTCGGAATCTTGTCGGCGTCACTGGGCTCCGTGCGCGTCATTTGCACGTGGCTTGCACCGGCAGCGTAATCAATCGTCATCGAATAATTCGAGACCGGGATCTGCGCCCATGCGCCCGAATTGCTGAACTGCTGGCCGACCATGCCCCACGTGCCATTCCCTACGATCTGAATGGTATTGGTGGTGGCGACGGCCATGTTTTTGGCTGCGATATCGATCCCACTCTCTTTTTCACAGGCCGACAGCGCGAGCGCGGCGACGAGAAACGCCCCGCGTAACAAGACTTTATTCATTGAAACTCCTCCCCTACTCAGGACGGGGAGCTTAACCCGCGCTGTGGCCAACTTCCAAGAGCCTTCCCACGGGGTAAGCCCTTGCACCGCAATGCGGAAAAGTACGAGAGTTGTGATACTTCGGGCCTCACGTGCCGCCGGAAGTATCGCGAAGGTGGCCGACACGATGCGTTTCCTTTGGTTCGTTTTACTCTCGCTTTTCCTTGGATTTACGCCGGAATCGGCCAGGGCACAGGCCCAGAAGGCCTCCGATCCTCCGATCTTCCTGTCAGGGGGAACTCTCGTGGATGTGATCCGCGGGGAGGTTTACCCCGACGTGGGGGGGGGGGGGGCCTTGCCGAAGGCGGAAAAATTACCGGCCTGTTCTTCGACTTTGCTTATAACGCCTCGCGAATTCCGGCCAATGCCGTGCGGGTCGACGTCAAGGGCAAGTACCTCATCCCCGGCATGATGGATCTTCATGCCCACGCCCAATCAAACTACAAGGGCGTCACGGTCAACCTGCCCCACTTCCTGAAAATCTTCCTTGCCGGCGGCGTCACCACCATCCGCGCCATGGGGTCGGCCGAGGATAACCTCGTGCGCCTGAAGCACGACGTCGATACGGGCCTCATCGCCGGTCCCAATATCGTCATCGGCTCGTTCCCGCCCTTCGAACAGGCCCCCGGCTTCCCGCGCGTCGAACGCACCGTGATGGTCAACAACGCCCTGGAAGCCCGCGCCCTGACGCGCGATCACATCTTCAACGGCGCCGAATGGGTGAAATTCTATAACTACGGCGACCGCGAAATCGTCAGCGCCGTCGTCGACGAGGCCCATAAGCATGGGGCCAAGGTTTTTGGGCACTTCACCATGCTCGGCGCGGACGATGCCGCACGGCTCGGCGTCGACAGCCTCGAACACACGACCTCGCTCATTCAGAAGTCGCTGTCCTACGACGACAGCATCGCCATGACCGATATCGGCTACTACCGGTATTTCGTCCTCTGGAACAAGCTCGATCAGAAGAAGCTCGACGAGACCTTCAAGATCATGATCGAGAACAAGACAGCGCTCATCCCCACCCTTGCTATTCAATATGTGGGCGCCGATCCTAATCACCTTACGAAAATCAGCGGCGAATGGTTCGATCTTTATCAGAAGGACCTCTACGCCGCGTATCTGAAGGATCCGTTGCGCGTTCCGACCGTCTATAATTTCAAAGCTTACGAAGAGCCGTGGAAAGCCAGCATCCTCGCGCAAGCCCGCCAGGTGGCGCATTTCGTGAAGATGGGCGGCAAGGTCGGAACCGGCTCGGACCTGAGCCCGGCCCCGCCGCTGGTTCCCGGCCTCAGCATCCGCCAGGAGCTCGAGCTCTACGTCCAGGGCGGGATGACGCCGCTCGAAGCGCTGCGGTCGGCGACATTGGTATCTGCCGAAATTCTCGGCTGGCAGGATCGCTTCGGCTCTATCGAGATCGGCAAACAGGCCGACATCGTCGTCCTCAACGGCAATCCCCTCGCCGATATCAAGGCCGTCGGCAACATCGACAGCGTCATGCAAGCCGGCCGCGTCTATCGGATCAGCGATTTGACGGCGGAGCTACGGAAGGCGCCGTGCCCCACCACGCATCAGTGCGCGCCGATAAACACGGGCCGAAATTTCATCGCTTTAACACCTCCGTACACCTTCGCTGCGCCGATTGAAGGCGCGGCGGAGACGCTCGGCTTGCGCAGGCCTGTGACACGGCCCGCGACGACGATGGCGTTTCGCGCACCGCCCGGCCCATCGAGCAGTTTCACCCCCCAGTCGCGCGCGATGAACCCTTGCGCAATCGCGTCGGCCAGCCTGTCCTTACGGTCATGCAAACACACGTTCACCAGCATGAGGCCGTCGCGCTTCACGCTGCGGCGCGCCGCGTCGTAGAACGCATCGCCCGTGAACTGTTTCGGGATGGTCTCGCCGATAAAGGCATCGACGATCACCGTGTCAAAACGCGCCTTGGTCTTCTGCATGAACCTCAGCCCGTCGCTCACATGGCAGGCCATGTCTTTCGGCAACTGGAAGTACAGCTTGGCAAGTTTAAAGGCCACGGGGTCGATATCGACGACGGTCACGTCCCTGCCCGCGCGCGCCAGCATGGTCGCAAGCGTCCCGCCCGCGCAGCCGATAATGAGAACCTTGCGTCCGGCGCGCTGCAACGCGAGGCCATAGAGCGCATGAATATAGATGTCGAGACTGACGCCCGCGGAGTCGATCGCGCTTTGGTTCCCGCCCTTCTGTTCATAGCTGCGCGTGCCGTCACTGCGGGCGCGGATCGTGACCGTTCCGAATTTCGCCGGATGGCGGAGCGTCCAGCCGCCCGGCGCGTCAGCAGGCAAGCGCGGCATATTCGTCCTGTGCATCGACACTCTTCGCCTCAATCACGGCGCGGCCCTTTAATCCATTGCGCTCGATAATCTCGCACAAGGGGGATTGCGCGCTCGCCACACTCACCCCCGGCGGCAATCGGATTTGGAAGGCTTTGCGTTCAGGAATGGCCGAAACGTCTCCGCGAAAACCCCGGGTATAGACTTTGTCCAAAAGCGCGGTGATTTCCGTTTGGGCCGCGTCCCAATCCACCGGCGGCGGGCAATCGCCTATGCCATCTGCTTGCAGATGCGCGGTCATCAACCGGTTATAAGTTTCGGCAAACGTCCGCGCCTGTTTCTTAAGCGCCGTGTGACCTTCGGACTGGACCGCTTCAGTCGTCTTATCGACAACGATCACCGGTACATCCGGATAACACATACCCGCCGTGACCTCGCTCACGCCTACCACGGCGCATCCAAGGCTGCATACGCTTAGAAAATGAGGGTTCTTCTGCGCGCGATCTTCCGCGGCGCGCGCGGCCGGGTCGGCACCTTCGACCCAACCGAGCTCACGCGTCAACCAGGCATCGGCATCTTCCACAGCCTGCGTATTCTCCGCCGGAGCCTGTTCCTTGCACGCAACCAGAAGAACCAGGCTCACGGCGATGAATACAGTTCTCATATCAGACCTTGTCGAGCGCCTGGGCGATGTCCGCCTCGATGTCGGCGGCATGTTCAATACCGATGGCAAGGCGCACATAGCCCGGTGTCACCCCCGTCGCCGCCTGATCCATCTCGGAGAGTTGCGAGTGGGTGGTCGACGCGGGATGAATCGCAAGGCTGCGCGCATCGCCGATGTTCGCCACATGATATAGCAGCTTGAGCGCGTCGATGAAATGACGGCCAGCCTCGGCGCCGCCCTTGAGCTCAAACCCCACCAGGGCGCCGTACCCGCCTTTGAGATACGCATCGGCGCGGCGGCGCAGCTCTCCCGACATCTGGCCCGGATAGATCACCTTCGTGACCTTGGGGTGTTGAGCCAGGAACGCGGCGATCGCGGCGGCATTGTCGCAATGCCTGCGCATGCGCAGCGGCGCGGTCTCGACGCCCTGAATGAACTGGAACGCGTTGAAGGGAGTGGTCGCCGCGCCGATGTCGCGCAGCAACGTCACGCGCATCCGCAAGATGTAAGCGATCGGACCGAGCGGCTTCACCGCTTCGGTCCATACAGCGCCGTGATAGCTCGGGTCGGGTGTGGTCAGCAGCGGGAAACGCTTGGCGTTGGCTTCCCAATCGAAATTACCACCATCGACCACCGCGCCGCCAATAGACGTGCCGTGACCGCCCAGATATTTTGTCAGCGAATAAACGACAATGGCCGCGCCGTGATCGAGCGGACGGCAGATCAAGGGCGCCGCTGTATTGTCCACGATCAAAGGGACGCCCAGCTTACGACCAATCTTGGCAACCTCGGCGATGGGGAAAACCTCGAGCTTCGGATTGGGCAGTGTCTCGGCGTAATAGCAGCGCGTCTTGTCGTCCGTGGCCTTAGCAAACCCTTCCGGATCGGCCGGATCCACAAAGCGCGCCTCGATGCCCAGTTGCTTGAACGTGTTCGCAAACAGATTCCACGTTCCGCCGTAAAGATCGGTCGAGGTGACGAAGTTATCGCCGGCGCTGCAAAGGTTCAGCACGGCGAACGTGGAGGCCGCCTGCCCGGAGGCGAGCGCCAGCGCCGCGACGCCTCCTTCAAGCGCGGCCAGACGCTTTTCGAGCACGTCATGCGTCGGGTTCATCAGGCGCGTATAGACGTTACCCAATTCCTTCAACGCGAAAAGGTTCGCGGCATGTTCGGTGTTGCGGAACTGATAAGACGTTGTCTGATAAATGGGAACCGCGACCGCGCCGGTCGCCGGATCAGACCGCCAACCGCCGTGCACGGCGATGGTATCGGGATGAAGCTTAGGCTGGTCTGCGGACATAGATGCCTCCTGCTAGGGGAGGCCGGAGGATAGAAACCTCCCTCGCCCGGTCAACGGAAACAATCTGCATAACGCGAAACGGCCGCCGCATAGCACGATGCGGCGGCCGTTCCTTGTCAAATTCGGAATATTTTCCTCTGACGGATGACCCGTACCGCGGAAAATACCCCTTTTAGGCGCGTCTAGAACGCGAGGCGCAGCGCGGTCTTGAACCTCCATGCGGTAAAGTCGGAGCCGTCAAAATCGACCCAGCTGTAACGCACGCCCGGCGCGATCGTCAGGTTTTCCGTGACCGGGATCGACAGGCCGGCTTCGCCGAACGCCGAGAAGTCGGTGTTGCGGTCGCCTGGCAGGGCGGTGACGCCGACAGTGGCGGTGTCGAAATCGGTGCGCGTGAAACCCACGCCGCCGCCGATGTACGGCGCGAAGCCGCCCATGGCGAAGTCGTAGTAACCGGCCGCATGCAGCGCCAGCTGGTCGACGTCACCGCCGCCGATGGCCGTGGTGGTCGCGCCGGTACGGTAATGCTTGAGGTCGGAATCGTTCAGGCTGGCTTCGAGTTCGGTACGCAGGCCGTTGCCGAAATCATAGCCGAGCGCGGTGGTGATCGAATAACCGTTCGAGAACTTCACGCTGCCGCTCGTGGTGCCGACATCAGCTTCGGTC
>CANJEU010000097.1 GCA_947473445.1 Fidelibacterota bacterium
TGCGCGCGTTTGAAGACCTGGCGCTCTACGGCACAGTAGCGTCAAGAAGTACTCCATCTGACGTGCCCGGGCTTGACCCGAACCTTCCTTTTTTCCCGCCCCTGAAAGGGGGAGGAAAAAGCACCCGATAGCCCCAACGAAAAACCCCTCCCTTTTGAGGGGGAGGGGTTCATCGCGAGCTCTTAATCCTTAGTTCTTATTCGACCACCAGCCCTTGCGCGGCGGACCGAGTGGTTCCGGCTCGGGCGCCGGCTGAAGGACCGGCGCGGGTTCAGCGCGCGGCGGTTCGACTGCACGCGGTTCAGCGATGCGCGGCTCGGGCGCGCGAGGTACGGGTGCCGGCGGTTCAGGCGCGCGTGGCGCTTCCACACGCGGTTCGGGCGGCGCGGGCTCACTGCCTTCGCGGCGGCCCAGCACCCCTTCCTTGATCGCCCGGAAGAAGCGCGACGGACCATTGCCGCTGCGCACTTCAGGGGCGCCATCCACACCGGCCGGATCCACATGGGCCGGCGCATTGGCCGGCTCGGGCGCTTGTTCCGGCATGTCGCTGAAGGTCGCGCTCTCTTGAACTTGCGAGACGCTCAAAGCCGGTGCGTTTTCGCCTTCGCTCTGCGACTGCTGATGTTCGCCGCCCTGCTGCGCACCATTGTGGTGCTCACCGGGTTCGCCGTTGCGACGCCGGCGGCGTCCACCCCGGCGGCCGCGGCGGCGGCGGCGCGCTTCGCCGTCACGGCCCTGCTCGGGGCCGGCGTGCTCGTGTCCTTCACGCGGCTGTTCCTCGTCGCCGCCTTCAGCGCCTTCGATGCGCGGCGGGCGTTGTTCAAGGCGCTGCCCTTCAGGGCGCGAACCTTCCGGACGCGGACCATCGTGACGGCTGCCTTCGGGGCGCGGCCCTTCGCCGCGATCCTCACCGCCGCGCTTGCGGCGCCGGCGGCGGCGCTTACGGCGCGCGCCGTCCTCTTCGCTGTCGTTCCGGGGCTGGCCCTGGCTGCGGTGTTCGCCGCTCGAGACCGGCTCGTCCTCGGCTTCGGTTTCTTCGGGTTCGTCTTCTTCTTCTTCCGGCTCGGGCGGCGCGATTTCGCGCACCGGCTGCGAGGCACGGAATGTGGGCATTTCCTCGCCTTCGGGGCGCATGGCTTTCACGCGATCCAGGCGCAGATTCGGCGGAATGAGAGCCGCATCGCCCAGCACGAAAATACGCAGGCCGTAGCGGGCTTCGATGCTGGCCAGCGCCTCGCGCTTATAGTTCAGCAGGTAAAGCGCCACATCCGGATGCGTCGTGATCGTCACTTCGCTCGAACGCTGGCGCACGCCTTCTTCCTCAAGCATGCGCAGCGAATGCACGGCGGCCGATTCCGTCGAACGGATCATGCCGGTGCCCGCACAATGGCTGCACGTGCGGAAGTTGGCTTCGATCAGGCTGGGGCGCAAACGTTGACGTGACAGTTCCAGAAGGCCGAAGTGGCTGATACGTCCCACCTGAATGCGGGCGCGGTCTGCCTTCAACGCTTCTTTCAGCCGGCGCTCAACCGCATGATTGTTGCGGTTGTCTTCCATATCGATGAAATCGATGACGATAAGGCCGGCCAGATCGCGCAGCCTCAGTTGGCGGGCGATTTCCTCGGCCGCTTCCATATTCGTCTTGAACGCCGTTTCCTCGATGTGGCGTTCCTTGGTCGCGCGGCCCGAGTTCACGTCGATGGCGACCAGCGCTTCGGTCTGCGCGAACACGATGGATCCGCCCGAGCGCAACTGCACCACCGGGCTGTTGATGGATTCCATCTGCGTTTCCACCTGGTAGCGGTGGTACAGCGGAATGATGTCGTCCTTGTAGCGTTGCACCTTCTTGGCGTGGCTCGGGGTGAGCATGCGCATGAAGTCTTTGGCAACCTTGTAGCCTTCTTCACCGTCCACCCACACTTCTTCAAGGTCGCGGCTATAGATGTCGCGGATGGCGCGCTTGATCAGGCTCGCTTCTTCGTGGATCAGCGCCGGCGCGCGGCTCTGCATGGTCACTTCGCGGATGTTGTTCCACGTGCGCTGCAGATACTCATAATCGCGCTTGATTTCGGCGCGGTTACGTTCGGCGCCCGCCGTGCGCAGGATCACGCCCATATTGGTCGGCAGTTCCAAATCGCCCAGGATCGACTTGAGACGCCGGCGGTCCTGCGCGCTGGTGATCTTGCGCGAAACCCCACCGCCCCGTACCGAGTTCGGCATCAGAACGCAGTAACGGCCAGCCAGCGACAGATAGGTCGTCAGCGCGGCGCCTTTATTGCCGCGCTCTTCCTTCACCACCTGAATCAACATGATCTGACGGCGCTTGATCACTTCCTGAATTTTATAGTGGCGCGATGCGACGAAGCGCCGGCGGCCGCTGTCGTCCTGGCCTTCTTCCTCGTCATCGTCGTCGCCGCCGACCGTCTCGACGTGGGTCTTCTCGCCCGAAGACGCGGCGGAATCGCTGTGGCCGTTGCCGTTTTCACCGTCGGCCGTCGCGGCATTCTCGCCGTGTCCGTCCGTGCCGTTTGCATCCCCTTGCGCGTTTTCCTGATTCGCCATCTTTTCGTGATGAGCGTCGTCATGCGCGGCATCGTCGTGGTGATCGTCATGCTCGCCGTCGGACGAAATTTCCGAGGTGATGGCCGGCGGGATAAACGCCAGCGGGATGGTATCGCCCTCATGGTGGTCGTCGTGATGATCGCCGTCTTGGTGGTCCGCGTGGTGATCATGGTCATGATGTTCCGCGCCATGGTGGTCATGGTGGTCATCGTCATGCGCATGATCATCGTGATGATCGTGGTGATCGTCGTCGTGATGATGATCGTCGTGTGCGCCTTCAGCATGCTCGCTTCCGGGCGCGCCTTCGCCGGCCGGCTGGCCTTCGCCGCGCGCCAGCGCGGCCGCGGCCTGCGCTTCGCGGCGGGCGCGGCGGCGGGCGTTGCGTTCTTCTTCTTCGCGTTCGTGACGGTCCTGCTCGGCGATCAGGCGCTCACGGTCGGCGACTGGGATTTGATAGTAGTCGGGGTGAATTTCGCTGAAGGCCAGGAACCCATGACGGTTCCCGCCGTAATCGACAAATGCGGCTTGCAGCGAAGGTTCGACGCGGACGACCTTGGCGAGGTAGATGTTGCCTTTGATTTGCTTCTTTGTAGAAGTCTCTACATCAAATTCCTCAAGGCGCGTTCCATCCAGCACCACCACGCGAGTTTCCTCTGCGTGTGTGGCATCGATCAGCATTCTCTTGACCATAGTAAAGCGTACTCCGTAGCACCGCGGACGGCGCGCACTTCCAGGACTTGCGTCCGGCGCGCGTGGCGCGGTGGAAAGTTAAAAGGGATAAAAAGCGGGAGCGCTGACGGGAGCGCGCCGGCCGATACTGGCCGAACGTCGCAATCGCCAGGCGAAAACCCTGCGAAGGTGAGGAGGCGCGCAATTGCGAACCAAGCTGGAACGAGCCAACCTGGGGCGCATCAAGCGGCGCTTTAAGATGTAGCGAGGCTGAAGGCAAACCGAGCCCCCTCGTTAAAAACAGCGATGGGGCTTTGGCTTCGCCAGAACGACGGTGAACCGTCCCCATCAAACGGGGCCGCGTCCATCCATAAAAGCTAGCGGGCTTAGACGATAAGTCCCGATTCCGACCGCCACCGGAGCAAGGCCTTTACGGCTTGGGCTCATTACGGCGGGCGCAGCCTGTTAGGCGCAACCTCGTAACGTCAGCTTAAACAGGTGCGCGCCATCGTGACAATGTTTAATTCCGGCAAAATACACGTTGCGCATGCTTGTTGCTGCGATTCGGCGACTCGGTGTATATATTGATGAGTCAAGGGGTTAAGGTCTCTTAAGGATGTCGTTTTTCGTGCCTAGAGTGTCGCGCCGCATGCTGCTTGCGACCGCTGCGGGCACTGTGCTGTGGCCGGCCGTCGCCCGGGCTCTCGGCGTGGCTTCGGCCATCCGCGTGCACGACCACACCACCCATACCCGAATTGTCCTCGAACTCTCTGAAAACGTTGAGTTTAGTATCTTTTCCCTGGCCGATCCCTACCGGATCGTCGCCGACCTGCCCGAACTCGACTGGACCATGGAGGGCAACGCCCTCGCCGCGCCCACCGGGGTCGTAAAAGCCGTGCGCTATGGCCTGTTCCAGCCGGGCCGAGCCCGCATCGTGGTCGATCTCGTCGATCCGGCCCTGGTGAAGAACGCCTTCGTGCTTCCCGCCACAGGCGGCACCCCTAACCGGTTTGTCATCGATCTGGAAAAGGCCCCCCGAGACAAATTTCTGGCGGTGGCGGGCCCTCAGCACCGGATCGGCGGTCTCGCCGGCGCCGGGACGAAGCCCATTCCCGCTAAGGGACTGGCCGAAATCCCCCCCGAGCAGGCCAACCCTAAAAAACTGGTCGTCATCGATCCGGGCCATGGCGGCGTCGACCCGGGGGCCATCGGCCTCAGCGGGGTTTACGAGAAGACCATTACCCTCGCCGCGGCAAAACAGCTCAAAAGCCGGCTCGAGGCGACAGGGCGCTATCGCGTGAAACTGACGCGCGAACGTGACCTCTCCCTCGAACTTGGCGAGCGCCGCGAAATCGCGCGCGCGGCCCAGGCGGACCTTTTCATTTCGCTCCATGCCGATTCTATAGGCAATAAAACCGTCCGGGGCCTCTCGGTTTATACCCTTTCCGAGAAGGCGTCGGACCGTGAAGCCGAACAGCTGGCCGAGCAGGAAAACAACGCCGACAGCATCATTGGGGTTGATCTGTCCCATGAAAGCCAGGAAGTGCGTCACATCCTGGTGGACCTCGCCCAGCGGGAAAGCATGAACCTTGCCACCAAACTGGCCGACCGCCTCATCGGCGAGTTGAAGCGCGAGGCGACGCTGTTGCGCAACGGCCACCGCTTCGCGCGGTTCGTGGTGCTCAAGTCCCCCGACGTTCCCTCGGTCCTCATCGAAATGGGGTACCTCTCAAACCGGCAGGACGAAGCGGCTCTTAAAACGGAGGTCTATCGCGGGAAGCTGATGGCCGCGGTGGTTCGGGGCGTCGATACCCACTTCGGCGTCGTCCAAAGCGCCCGCCGGGACTGACGGCGCGAGGGATTGCCTTGGCCGGCCGAAGACCGCTTTTCCGCCCTATTTCCCGGGCATTAAAAGATACCTGTTGCGCGCAGAAACGTCCCCGGGGTGCCGTGCGTTATGGTAGAGCATCCCCGCCTCGAAACCCTTTTTCCGCGCCAGATTGCGATTAAACCCAGAGTGCCCTGTCATGGCTGAGACGAAGCGAAAAATTCCAGTCCTCGATAAGCGGATGACGCGGTGGTTGATGGTCGGGTTTTTCGTCCTGACGGTCGGCGTTTTTGTCGCGGGCGCGGGCGCCATCTTTGTCTTCTATCATTTCGGCAAAGGCCTGCCGGACTATCGTCAGCTCGCCACCTACAATCCCCCGGTGATGACCCGCGTCTATGCCGGCGACGGGCGCCTGATCCAGGAATACGCCGTCGAAGGCCGCGTGTTCGTCCCGCTCTCGGCCGTCCCGCGCCGGATTATCGATGCCGTCGTCGCGTCCGAGGATCAGCGTTTCTGGTCCCATCCCGGCGTTGACCCCATCGGCCTCACGCGCGCCGTGGTGGCGGCTCTCGGTCAAAAGATCATCGGCAGCGATCGGCGCATGGCCGGGGCCTCCTCCATCACCCAGCAGGTTGCTCAGCTCTTCCTCATCGGCCGCGAATATTCGTTCGACCGCAAGATCCGTGAAGCCGTGCTCTCGTTCCGGATCGAGCAGGCCTACACCAAAGAGCACATCATGGAGCTCTACCTGAATCAGGCGTACTTCGGTTTCGCCTCGTACGGGATCGCCTCGGCGTCCATGAACTATTTCAACAAGTCGCTCGACGAGCTCACCATCGGTGAGTCGGCCTATCTCGCCGGCATTCTCAAAGGGCCGTCGAATTATAACCCTAACCGGTATCCGGATGCGGCGCGTGACCGGCGCGATTATGTGATCGGCCGTATGCAGGATGACGGCTACATCACGCGCGATGAAGAAAAGGCCGCGCGCGCGGAAACCATCACCACACGCCAGCGCGACGCGACCGAGCAGATCGTCGCCGATCACTTCGCCGAGGAAGTACGCCGCGACTTGGCCGACCGCTACGGCACCGATACGCTCTACAAGGGCGGCCTCGCGGTTCGCACTTCACTTGATCCGACCCTTCAAAAGCTCGCCACCGACGCGCTGCGCAAAGGCCTCATCAGCTACGACCGACGCCACGGTTGGCGCGGCCCGTTCACGAAGCTCAAAGCCGGTTCCGACATTTCCGAACAGATCCGCAAAATGGAAGACCCGCCGGGTTTGCTTGAGGCTTGGCAGGTCGCAGCCGTCAGCGACGTCCAGCCAGATCGGGTGACCGTGACGCTGCGCGACGGCGCCACCGGCACCATTCCGCTCAGTGAATTGCGCTGGGCCCGTCAATCGCTGCCCGAACAGCAGGTCGGCGCCGCCGTGACCTCGGCCGCGCAGGTTCTGCATCCAGGTGATGTCATCGCCGTCGAACCGGTAAAGGCCAATAGCGAGGGCGTCGCCTATCCCGAGCGGACCTTCGGCTTGCGGCAGATCCCCAATATCGATGGCGCGCTCGTTGCCCTTGATCCGTTCACCGGCCGCGTGCGCGCCATGGCGGGCGGTTTCTCCTACGTGCGTTCGCAGTTCAATCGCGCGACCCAAGCGCAACGTCAGCCCGGCTCGGCGTTCAAACCGTTCGTGTATCTCGCCGCGATGGAATCGGGCTACACGCCCTCGACCCTCGTGCTCGATGCGCCGTTCGTAATGGATCAGGGCCCCGGCCTTCCGAAGTGGAAGCCCGGCAACTACACCGACGAATATCTCGGCCGCGCCACGCTGCGCATCGGCATCGAGAAATCGCAGAACCTCATGACCGTTCGCCTCGCGCAGGCCGTGGGCATGGATAAGGTCGCCGAGATCGCCGAAAAGTTCGGCGCTGTGACGAAGCTTCAGCGCAACTTGGCGTCTTCGCTGGGCGCGGAGTCCACGACCGTCATCCAGATGACGACCGCGTACGCGGAACTGGTCAACGGCGGCAAGAAACTTTCCCCCAGCCTGATCGACCGCATCCAGGACCACACCGGCAAGACCATCTACCGTCACAACGTCCGCAGCTGCGACGCCTGCGAGGCGGACGCGTGGAACGGACAAGGTCCGCCGGAACTTCAGGACAAGCGCGAACAGCTCGCCGACCCGGCCAGCATCTACCAGATCGTTCACTTGCTTGAAGGCGTCGTGCAGTACGGCACGGCGGCCGGCAGCGTTGGTCAGCTGCGCTGGCCGCTCGCGGGTAAGACCGGGACCTCCAACGATGCGCGCGATGTGTGGTTCATCGGCTTCTCGCCGAACCTCGTCGCCGGCGTGTTCGTCGGCTTCGACGAACCGCGCTCGATGGGTCCGAAGGAAACCGGCGGCAGCA
>CANJEU010000098.1 GCA_947473445.1 Fidelibacterota bacterium
GGATCCGCCGATCTCCCCTAGAGCAAGGCCCGTGCCACAAACTGGACGCGAATTAAGTAACTGAATTTCCTATGTTATTTTCCGGCTGCGCCGCGGATATAGCAAAAATGGAAAAGAAAATGGCGGTTTCCGACACTCATTGTCGAAAACCGCCATTTGTATTGTCGCACTTGAATAGGCGCCTTGAGGAGGGTGTGAGCTCTCAGCCCACGGCGCTTACTTCGCGTCCGGCACCTCAATCGTCTCACCGGCCAGCGCGGGCGTATGCACCGGCAGCCGGCGCGCCTGGCTGGCCTGCTCATAGGCGTAGCCGAGCGCGAGGATCTTCGGCTCGCTGAAGGCCGTACCCATGAACGAGATTCCTACCGGCAGATCGCCGTTGGTGAATCCCGCCGGCACGATCAGGTCGGGGAAGCCCGTCAGGTTTGCGATATTGGCCGGGGTGTTTCCCGCACCGCCCGGAACTTCCGGCGGCTCAACCATCGGCGCCGGCCGCTTCGGGAAGGTCGGGTACACAATGGCGTCGAGCTTATTCTCGGCGTAGATGCCCTCCACCGTCGTGCGCACCAACGGCAAGCCATAGTCACGCACGGCGATATACTTCGAGTCCGTCAGCTTGCCCGAGGCGAGTTCACGCTGGAACAGCGCCCAACGTGGCGAGTTCGGGCCTGCGCCATCGGCGCGCGGGCTGGTAAACTGGCCGGCCCGTTCGATCATCTGCGGCAAAGTCTTGGGATACTTCGGTGCCGTCGTCTTCAGGTAGTCGGCGATCTGCGCGACGAATTCGGGATAACGGATGTTATTGTAGAACTCACCCTTCGCGTCGAGCAGCCACTTCGGCATGCTCACATCGACGATGGTTGCGCCCTTCGCGCGCATGACGTTCAAGGCGTTCTCGATCATCCAATCGACCTCCTCGTCCTGCTTGAGGAAGTCGCGGGCGATGCCGATCCGCGCGCCTTTCAACGCATTTGCGTTCAGGTGCTTGGTGTAATCCTTTTCGAACTTGCCCTGGCTCTTCTTGGTGGCGTCATCGGCCGGGTCGACGCCCGTCATCGTGCCCAGCGCGATCGCCACATCCGTCACGCTGCGGGTCATCGGACCGCCGGTGTCGAAGGTCAGCGCGAGCGGGATAATACCGTCGCGGCTCAGCAGGCCGTGGGTCGGCTTCAGACCCACGATGCCGTTGGCTGTCGAAGGGCCGCGGATCGAGCCGCCGGTGTCGGTGCCGAAACCGAGGGGCGCATAGGCCGCCGCGATCGCAACGCCCGTGCCGCCCGATGATCCGGAGGGCTGACGCGTGATGTCATGAGGGTTGAGCGACTGCCCGCCGAGCGAGCTGTTGCTGCTCGAGGAGGCGAACTCGGACAAATTCACTTTTGCCAGGATGATGGCGCCCGCATCGCGCAGGCGCTTCACCATATAGGCGTCATCCGGCGGCATATTGCCTTCCAGCAGCACCGAACCGCCGGTCGTGGGCATGTCAGCTGTGTCGTAGTTATCCTTCAGCACTACCGGAATGCCATGCAGCGGCCCGCGGATTTTGCCGGCCTTGCGCTCGGCGTCCAACTGACGCGCTAACTCCAGCGCTTTTGGATTGAGCATGATCACGGCGCGGATCGAAGGGCCTTTACGGTCGTAGGCTTCGATGCGCGCCAGCGACAATTGAATGAGTTTTTCGGACGT
The DNA here is from genome assembly GCA_947473445.1 of Fidelibacterota bacterium. Taxonomy (GTDB): domain Bacteria; phylum Pseudomonadota; class Alphaproteobacteria; order Rhodospirillales; family Rhodospirillaceae; genus SHVO01. The sequence goes on from CANJEU010000098.1 coordinate 1,687, forward strand.
CAGCGTGCCGGCCGCCATGGCGGCCGTTAGGTCGGCGATGGTGGCCTGATCCAGCTGGACGGTCTTGGCGTGCGCGGGCGCGGCGGCCAGCAGCGCAGCGGTCGCGACGGTGGCAAGAAAGCGCGGGAGAAGTTTCATGAGTGCCCCTCAGTTCATTGATAGACGAAAGGGGCCCCTCCCCAAGGTTGCCCCAAGCCAGGATGCTAGCGCGGATTCGCCGGCTCCAGGCAAAGCTTTACACCTGCCGACGGGAGTATTTGTGCGCGGCCGAGCGCTGTCCTATACATCCTGCTTCACCCCGGCTGCGCTTAAGGACCATACCCGATGATTCCGCGTTACTCCCGCCCCGCCATGACCGCCATTTGGGAGGCGGACAACAAGTACCGGATTTGGTTCGAGATCGAGGCGCACGCCTGCGACGCGCAAGCCAAGCTCGGCGTTATCCCGGCCGAAGCCGCAAAGGCGGTCTGGCAGCGCGGCAAATGGCAAATCGAACGCATCGATGAGATCGAGAAAGAAACCAAACACGACGTTATCGCCTTCCTGACCAACTTGGCCGAATACGTCGGCCCCGAAGCGCGTTTCGTGCACCAGGGCATGACCTCCTCGGACGTGCTCGACACGTGCCTGTCCGTGCAGCTCACGCAAGCGGCCGATCTTCTTCTGAAGGACCTCGACGATCTTCTGAAAGCGCTCAAGCGCCGCGCGCTCGAACATAAGATGACCGTCACCATGGGCCGCAGCCATGGCATCCATGCCGAACCCATCACGCTGGGCCTCAAGTTCGCGAGTTTCTACGCCGAGTTCGATCGCGCCCGCACGCGCCTTAAGGCCGCGCGCGAAGACATCGCCACATGCGCCATCTCCGGCGCTGTCGGCACTTTCGCCCACATCGATCCGTTCGTGGAAAGCTATGTGGCCGAAAAGCTCGGCCTGGCGGCTGAGCCTGTATCCACGCAGGTCATCCCGCGCGACCGCCACGCCTATTACTTCGCGGTCCTTGGCGTCATCGCCAGTTCCATCGAACGCATCGCTACCGAAATTCGCCATCTGCAGCGCACCGAAGTGCGCGAAGCCGAGGAGTTCTTCTCCCCCGGCCAGAAGGGCTCGTCGGCGATGCCGCACAAGCGCAATCCGATTTTGACCGAAAATTTGACCGGCCTTGCGCGCGTCGTGCGCGGCTACACCATCCCGGCCATGGAGAACGTGGCCCTGTGGCACGAACGCGATATCTCGCACTCGTCGGTCGAACGTTATATCGGCCCAGACGCCACCATCACCCTCGACTTCGCGCTCGCCCGCTTGACCAATGTTGTCGATAAGCTGGTGGTGTATCCCGAGAACATCGAGAAGAACCTCAACATGATGGGCGGCCTCGTGTTCTCACAGCGCGTGCTCATCGCGCTCACACAGGCCGGCGTTTCGCGCGAGGACTCCTACGTCATCGTCCAGCGCAATGCGATGAAGGTCTGGGGCGGTAGCGGCCAACTGCTCGATCTGCTGAAGCAGGACAAGGACGTCACCGACCGCATCCCGATGAATGACCTGGAAGCACTGTTCGACATGGGCTTCCACACCAAACATGTCGACACCATCTTCAAGCGCGTGTTTGGAGAAGCCTGAGTTCAAAACTCAGTACGTCACCCTGGGCGAATGCCCAGGGTCCAGGGTTACGAACGCCCGGGGCTTGTTGCTCTGGATCCTGGGCATTTGCCCAGGATGACCAGAATCCAAAAAATCATCTGGAAAAAGGCCGAGTTCCACACTCAGTCCGTCACTCTGGGGCGCAGCCCCAGGGTCCAGAGTCACATGCGCGGCTCGCGTTTACTTTTTCTCGCTGACCACAGCCTGCGCGGCTTGGCCGTACATTTCCGACAGCTTCTTCTTGAGATCGGCGTCCGAAACTTTGCCGCCAAGGTCCTTGCTGACCTTGCCGATCATGTCGTCATCGCCGGGCTTCTCGAAGTTCGAGTCCACGACTTCCTGCGCGTAGGCATCGACATCCGCGCCGGTCTTGCCGAGTTGGGCGGCGGCCCACTGGCCGAACAGCTTGTCGCGGCGGATCTGCGCACGGAACTGCTGATCCTGATCGAGCTGGAATTTCCGCTCAAAGCCTTTTTCCCGGTCGCCGAACGCGTCGCTCATTGGAATCCTCTCAAAGCCTAGGTGGGGCTTTTGATATAGCGACGCGCACGAGCCTCCGCAACTGGCGCAGGTGTTACAGGCGCACTACCTTATGGGCATGTGTACTGTCGCTCTCCTGCGCCGCCCCAACCAAGATTGGCCCGTCATTATCGGGGCAAACCGGGATGAGATGGGCAATCGCCCGTGGAAGCCGCCTGCCCGGCATTGGGCTGACCGCCCCGACATCGTCGCCGGCCTTGATGAACTTGCCGGGGGCACATGGATGGGTCTCAACGATACCGGAGTCGTCGTCTGCATCCTCAATCGGCACGGCTCCTTGGGCCCCGCGCCGGGGAAACGCAGCCGCGGTGAGCTGGTGCTTGAAGCGCTCGATCACGCCAACGCCACTGACGCGGCCGAGGCGCTGGCTGACCTGGATCCGCTGGCCTACCGGCCCTTCAATCTCATCATCGCCGATAATCGCGATGCCTACTGGCTGGCTCATCGCGCCTCTGTTCCGGGCGCGTGGGTCGATAGTCAGCAAATTCCCGAAGGCTTCTCCATGTTTACCGCGTTCGACCGGAACGATGCGGCCGACCAGCGGATTGCCAACTATAGGCCCCTGTTTGAAAGCCAGCCCGTGCCCAACCCCGATGACGGCGACTGGGAAAGCTGGAAGCGCTTGCTCGGCGCCACGGAAGGCGGAAGCGAGGCGCGCGCCATGAGCTTCCAGATGGCCAGCGGGTTCGGAACCTCCTCTTCGTCGCTCCTGGCGCTGCCCTCACCCGAACAGGCCTTCAAAAAGGACCCGAAACGGCCGGTCTGGCTGTTTGCCGCCGGGCGCCCCGAGTCTGCGCCCTTCCAGCCTGTGGATATGTCCCAAGGCGTCCGCGCACCACTCAATTAGGCCGGTTTTAGCGGGTTTTCTTCGCGCCAACGCCCGCGTTGTCGCCCGTAACCCATCCTGCTATAGGACCCCTATAAGCAGGGCGGTCAGCCCCATGAGAACACTGGGGCTAGTACCCCGTACCCATCAGGAAATACATCCATGGCACGTCGCAAACAGGTTTACGAAGGCAAAGCCAAAGTGCTCTTCGAAGGCCCCGAACCGGGCACCCTGGTGCAGTACTTCAAGGACGACGCCACCGCCTTCAACAATAAGAAGAAGGGCACAATCACCGGTAAGGGCGTGCTCAACAACCGCATCTCCGAATACCTGATGACCAAGCTCGAGGAGATTGGCATCCCCACTCACTTCGTGCGCCGCCTCAATATGCGCGAGCAGCTGGTTAAGGAAGTCGAGATCATTCCGGTCGAAGTGGTGGTGCGCAACATCGCCGCCGGCTCTATCTCCAAGCGTTTCGCGATTCCCGAAGGCACGCGCCTGCCCCGCTCGATCATCGAGTACTATTATAAAAGCGATCAGCTCGACGATCCGATGGTCTCTGAAGAACATATCACCGGCTTCGGCTGGGCCGCGATCCACGAGATCGACGAAATGCTGAACATGAGCCTGCGCATCAACGATTATCTCGCAGGCCTGTTCCTCGGCATCGGAATCCGCCTAGTCGACTTTAAAGTCGAGTTCGGCCGCCTGTTCCACGAGAACGGCGACGTGCAGGTCGTGCTGGCCGACGAACTGTCGCCCGACAACATGCGTCTGTGGGATGCCAAGACCAACGAGAAGATGGATAAGGACCGCTTCCGCCGCGACCTCGGCCAGATCGAGGAAGCCTACCAGGAAGTCGCCCGGCGCCTCGGCATCTTGCCCGAGAGCGGCCCCACCGACCCGAAGGGGCCTTCCACGCTTCAGTAGGGCCCACTCTGCAGTAACGAACCAATCCCGGGCTCAAGTCCCGGGATTGAAGTCTTAGGAGCAAGCGTTGAAAGCCAAAGTCCACATCACCCTCAAGAACGGCGTGCTGGATCCTCAAGGCAAGGCCGTGGAACATGCACTGCACGGTCAAGGCTTCAAAAACGTCGGCGACGTGCGTCAGGGCAAGTTCATCGAGCTTACGCTCACGGGCACCGATAAAGCCAAAGCGAAGTCGGACGTCGAAGAAATGTGCCGCAAGCTGCTCGCCAATACCGTGATCGAGAACTTCACGGTCGAGGTGACCGACTAATGAAAGCCGGCGTCGTCGTCTTCCCAGGCTCCAACTGCGATCGCGACGTTGCCGTCGCCCTGGAGCAAAGCACGGGCAAAAGAACCGCGATGATCTGGCATCGCGATACCGAACTGCCTGATCTCGATCTTATCGTCGTCCCGGGCGGATTTTCCTACGGCGACTATCTGCGTTGCGGCGCCATGGGCGCCCACTCGCCGGTCATGCAGGAAATCAAGCGTCGGGCCGAAAAAGGCACGCGCGTGCTCGGCATTTGCAACGGTTTCCAGATCATCACCGAAGCCGGCCTTGTGCCCGGCGTGCTGATGCGCAACCGCGACCTCAAGTACATCTGCAAGGATGTCCACCTGCGCGTGGAGGATTCCCAAAGCGCCTTCACCGCCCGCTATAACGTTGGCGAAGTTGTGCGCATTCCGATCGGCCACGGCGAAGGCAACTACTTCGCGGACGAAGAAACGCTTTCGCGCCTTGAAGGTGAAGGCCTCATCGCCTTCCGTTACGCCACGCCGAAGGGCGAAATTACGCCGGAGGCCAATCCCAACGGCTCGCAGCGCAACATCGCCGGCGTCTTCAATAAATCGCGCACAGTGCTCGGCATGATGCCGCACCCGGAGCGCCTGTCCGATCCCAAACTGGGTGGCACCGATGGCCGCGCCATGTTCGATGCCCTCGTGGAGACTCTCGCGTGAGTACCAAGACTGCGATTACGCCCGAGGTCATCAAGACTCACGGTCTGTCGGACGACGAATATAAGAAGATCCTCGAAGTTCTGGGCGGGCGCGAGCCCAACCTCGTTGAGCTTGGCATCTTCTCGGTCATGTGGTCCGAGCACTGCTCGTACAAGTCCTCGAAAAAATGGCTCAAGACCCTGCCCACGACGGCGCCCTGGGTCATCTGCGGTCCCGGCGAAAACGCCGGCGTCATCGATATCGGTGAAGGCCTTGCCGCCATCTTCAAGATGGAAAGCCATAACCACCCCTCGTTCATCGAACCTTATCAGGGTGCGGCCACCGGCGTCGGCGGCATCCTGCGCGACGTGTTCACGATGGGCGCGCGTCCGATTGCGAATATGAACGCGCTGCGCTTCGGCTCGCCCGATCACCCCAAGACCCGCCATCTCGTGAACGGCGTTGTCGCCGGCATTGCCGGATACGGCAACTGCGTCGGCGTGCCGACCGTGGGCGGGGAAGTGAACTTCCATCCCAGCTACAACGGCAACATTCTCGTCAACGCGATGACCGTCGGCCTCGCGCGTCAGGACCGAATCTTCTATTCGGCCGCCGCGGGCGCCGGAAATCCCGTGGTTTACGTCGGCTCGAAAACCGGCCGCGACGGGATTCACGGCGCGACCATGGCCTCGGCTGAGTTCGACGCGAACTCCGAGGAAAAGCGCCCGACCGTACAGGTCGGCGATCCGTTCACTGAAAAACTCCTCATCGAAGCCTGCATGGAACTCATGGGCACCGACGCCATCCAGTCCATCCA
>CANJEU010000099.1 GCA_947473445.1 Fidelibacterota bacterium
CTTCATCAAATCGGACGGCGAGATCGTCAGTATCTTTGAAAATGTACCACCGCTGAACGACAACACCGTGGGCCCAGAACGGCCGGTGCGCGCCGTTCTGGAACTCAACGCCGGGATCTCGAAGAAGCTGGGTCTGAAGGTTGGCGATGTGGTGCGCCACGCGGCCTTCAACAACGGACCCTGAAGTGACATAGGCCCTTGCGGCCTCGCGAGCTGTTTGGTTAGCTCAAGCGTCCCGTTTTAAAATCATAGGAGCGACAGTATGGCCAAGGGTCAGGAAAAGCCGAAAGATAAGAAGAAACCGAAACAGGAAAAGTCCGGCGCTCCGAAATCCGCCTACGCGCAGAGCGTTGCGAAAAAGAAATAGCGCGCTGAAGTAACCGCCGGCGCCGTCCAGTCAGGGACGCGCCGGCGTGCGCCACGCTCGCTGAATTAGCGCCGGTGTTTTTGTCTGGCTAGAAAATCGGCGCCCTTGGGCGTGACGCAGACATTCACAACACCCCCGACTGGGCTGCGAAATCTGACAAAGCCCAAATTGGATATCTCGAGCAAATCTTCATCGGAACACTTGCTCTCCAAGCGCAGCCGGGACGCCGCCATGGGTCCACCAGCGCCAAGCGCACTCAAAACGCGTCGTTTCAGGGAAACGGTCATATAAGATCCTCGGGCAATCGGTGCGGCACCCTAAGCCTCCTGCGCCCAGGAGTCTCGGAGAAGCCGAGCTTTAAGCTCTCAAGGCATCGAACACGGCGCCGAGGCGGCGGTCGACAGGGATTTTGCCTCCTTATTGTCGCCCACGAACATCGTTCGGGACTCGCAGGCCAAAGTGGCGCAAACCGGTGCTTTTCGCGCTCTGTTCTTTGTTGCTAATTGGCGCTCAGGCCGTTACTTTCCGCCCGCATTTCAGGGCTTTTCTGAACGTGCGGGGTGTAGCTCAGCCTGGTAGAGCGCCAGCTTTGGGAGCTGGATGTCGTAGGTTCGAATCCTATCGCCCCGACCATCGTGCCGCGGACTTTGCGCAAGGGCCGGTAACGATTTAGAATGTGCGCCGCGCAGCGGGGAATTTGGATCATGAGCAAATCCGTCAGAATCTATAAGCCGGCAAAGACCGCCATGCAGTCAGGCCGCGCCAACACCAAGCGGTGGTTGCTCGAACATGATCCGGTGGACGCACAGGAGGCCGACCCCCTCATGGGCTGGGCGGGTTCAGCCGACACCGACCGCCAGGTGAAGCTTTGGTTTGCCTCGAAGGATGAAGCGGTCGCCTTCGCGGCGCTCAAGGGATTCGTTGCGCGCATTGAAGAGCCGAACGAACGGACCATTCGCCCGAAATCTTACGCGGACAATTTTACAGCCAGACGGTCTTGAGCCACTCAACGACCCCGTAGCTCAGCTGGATAGAGCACCTGCCTTCTAAGCAGGTGGTCACAGGTTCGAATCCTGTCGGGGTCGCCAGCTCTGTTACAAAACTCCTTTAAAACGAATACCTTAGCCGTGATGCCATTGACGGCGAGCCTGCTCGTTTGAGACAAAGAGCGGCGTGCGGACGCCTTGAGCTGATAAGGGTTGTTCTGCTTCAGGGGGATTCATGTACACGTGGAGCGAGTTACGCGCGCAAGGGCGGGCGCAAACAAAAGCGATCGTCAAGAAGCAGGCGCGCGACTGGCTCTTGGCCTCCGCCTTCACCGTTTTTCCGGTCGCCGAAGCTTTTGCGCAGTCCTCGACCAACGTCGCGACCGTTGCGGTCGATGCGTTCGGCGAGCGGGTTGGCTCCGAGCAGATCGGCCTTTACAGCGAGCAGGCCGTGCGTGGCTTCAGCTTGCAGGATTCAGGCAATTATCGCCTCGATGGGGCGTACTTCATCCGCTCGGCCAACATCGTGCCACTGACGCTCGACGGCACGACGATCCGGGTGGGCATCAATGCTCTCGGTGTCGATTTCCCCGCGCCGTCGGGAATCGTTGAGTACCGTCTCGCGGTTGCGCCGCCCGGTATGCGGGAGGAGTTCGAAGCCACGCCGCTGCGCGACTATGGCGGCAATGCTTGGCTGCTGAAGGGCTCGATCGGCGCGGAAGACGGCACGATCGGCGCCGCTTACGGCGTCAACATCATGAACGACAAGGGCTATGACGGACAGAAGCGCCGCCCGCGGCACTATGCCTTCGTGCCGACATGGCGACCGAACGATCGTTTGCACTTGCGCGGTTTTTTCTCCGCCGATCGTTTTTATAAGCCGGGTGGGGATTATGGTTTTGTGCTTTCGGGCACGGAACTGCCCGATCCCTTGAAGGTGCCGAACCGGTACTGGGCCGACTGGGCGTCTTACAGCCAGTGGCAGTTCGCCGGCGGCGCCGTCGCCCGCTACAATTTCTCCGATCGCGTCGCGCTACAGACATCATTCGTGTGGACCGAGCTCGACCGCTGGCGCCAGGATTTCGTAACTTGGAACGTCGACGCGGACGGCGCGGGCACAGCGACAATTATCCGCGGGCGCCCCAACGATGCGAGCTCGAAGGCCGTCGAAACGCGCATCCATTGGCAGGTGACCGATACGCAGCGCCTATTCGGAACGGCGCGCTGGCGTCAGTCGGATAGCAACTTCCGTCCGGGTGTTTCGGTGCCGCTGGGCGCGGTGCGCCTCGATGACGGACTGCCGTTGTCGATGCCGGAGCCCGCGCCATTGCCCGATGTTGCGCCCACTTACGACGAGACGCGCCAGATCATGGCCGGCGTCGGTTACGAAGCCGACCTTACCAAAACGCTTTGGGTGCGCGGCGCGGTTCTCAAAACCCGCTATCAAAAAGATCGCACGCCGCCCGGCGCCCCCACGCTGAGCAACGAAGATACGCCGTGGCTGTACGACTTTGCCGCCACATTCACGCCGAGCGAAAGCCTAACGCTGTTCGCAACGACCGTGCGGGGTCTCGAAGAATCCGGCACCGCGCCGAACAACGCGGCCAACCGCAATGAAGTGCTGCCGGCGGTGCTGGCCACGCAATACGAGCTGGGCATGCGCTATCGCATCTCGCCCGCCATCACCTTCATCAGTTCGCTATTCCAAATCGCCAAGCCGACGCCGGGACTTGATACGACGAACGTCTATCGTCTGGTGGGCGAAGCGCGCCACCGGGGCCTTGAACTTTCACTGGTGGGTCGTCCGACGCCGTCCATCAATATCGTCAGTGGCCTTGTCCTGCTCGATGCCGACCGCCGCGGAACGCTGATCGACCAGGGCGTGCTGGTGGGGCGTGCCGTGGGTGTTCCCGCAGTGACCGGCCTCGTCAACGTCACCTATCAGGTCCCGCTCCTCAAAGGGCTCTCGATCGACAGCCAGTTGAACTACTACAGCAGGATGCTGCTCAACCCCCGTCTTGGGGTCTACACGCCGGGCTATGGGACCTTTGACCTCGGCCTGCGCTATTCCTTTGCAATCGGCGACGTGCCCGCGACCTTGCGCGCGCGCGTGGGGAATGTGTTCGACGAGGACACCTGGACGGCGAACCGCAACGAGACTCTGAACCGCATGGCGCCGCGCTCGTTCCGCCTCGCGCTGACGACGAATTTCAACCACTGACGAAGATTATTCCGCCGCTTGCAGGGGCGTGGCGAGGGCCGTGACCGCCGCGAGATCGGCGGCGATCCGTTCGCGCTCGTTCCGGTGATAGGCAAGCGCCCGGGCCACGTCGTCGATCAGGGCCGGGGCGGCGTTTGTGTTTCGCCGTGCGGCGAGTTCGGCGGCGCGCTCGGCTTCTTTCATGGCGTGCCAGCCCAAGGTCGCTTCGGCGGCGGCCATGACTTCAGCCGGCGTTGGCTTTGCGGCTCGCGACTCGGGCGCTAAACCTCGACCATGGCGCAGCCGACGACCATATGAAGGGCCCGGACTTTCGCGGGCTTGAATTCCATCGGCTCGCGCGGATTGAACTGCTCGCAAATGATGACGCGTTCGGTGCGGCGGACCAGGCGTTTGATGAACGCCTGACCATCGACGGTTTGGATCACCACGTTATCGCCGGGCTTTATGGGCCGCGTGGGATCGACATGGAGGACATAGCCGGGCTCGAAAGCCGGTGACATGCTGACGTCGTGGACGCGCACTGCATAGGCCGTACGGACATCGCGGAGAGCTTCCGGCCTCACCGTGACGCCTTGGCGCTCGCCCTGGTCGATGAACAGGCCGACTTGCCCCGCTTTCACATGCCCGAGGATCGGCAGATCCCGAGGTCCGGACCGGTAGTCCCATCCATCAATGCCGGCTTGGTCGGACGATGCACCTGCGCGGCGTGAAGCCGAGGAGATGGGCTTTTTCGAATCTTGCTCCGGCAGGAGGTCGGCCGGACGTACATCACCGCCGAAGGCCTTGGCGATGCGCTCCATCCACTCTTGGGACAGTCGCAATTCACCGTTTTCAAGCTTGTAGATTTGCTGGCGCGTGGTGCCTGCGCGCTCGCCCAACTTCTCGAGCGACCACTGGCGGGCCAGCCGGTATTCCTTGATCCGGTTGCGGAGGCGGGACTTCTGCGATGCAGCATTCATGCGCCGATTTTGCCAAATCCCGGGCCAGACGCAAGGGACTTGTTGACAACGTCCCCTTTATGGAAACAATATGTCCCCATATTAGTTCGATTCGGTTGGGTTTTTTCGTCGCTAGCCCAGCCGAATCGCACCCGACGCCGATTAACCGCTCCCTTCATTCCAACGCGAAAGGATTTAACATGGCGAAGCGTGGCCGCCACAAGAGCAACAGCCCCCTTATTGATACCGGAACGCCGGAACTTGTAGCCAAACGCGCCTTCCTCGTCGGCGCCGCCGATCCCGCCTACGCCGAGCATCGCTGGGCATCCTGTTTGTGCGGGGGTACCTCTCGGACAATCATGAATAGTCGCGGCGACTGTATGTCGCCGGGATGGAGTTAGGCCTGCTATGAGGCCGCGCTGGCCGATGTGCAGCGACGCTTGCAGCGCATTGTTGTGTTTCTGAAAGAACGCCAAGTCTACGACGCTCTCGTCAACGCCGTCGTCAACCGGCGGACAAACCCTAGGACGCTCGACAAGCTTCGGACGGTGCCGCTTGATCGATTACTCCAAATCTAACGCGCGTCGCGCCGCAGCCTGAAAGCAACTGAACCGCGCATCGGGGCGATATCCGTCGAGAATTCGCGAATGCGGCAGCATGTGCCCCAATGCTGCCGCCCTCGCGCCATGACGGTCCCGTTTACTAAGCTCGACACACTTCCCCGCACTGCGACCTGGAGGCTCCTTCTTATGACTAATTTCCTTGCCCGCGCCCGCTATGCGCTGCCGTTCGCGGCCCTCGCGATGGCGATCCCCGCCGTTGCACAGGCTGCGCCCGGCGTTACCGATAGCCGCGTTGCGTTGCGGGCCGGCCCGGGTTCCGATTATCCCCGCGTCGTAACCTTGAATCGCAACACGCGCGTCAACATCCATGGCTGTATTCGCCGCTACGACTGGTGCGATGTCACCGCGCGCGGCATTCGCGGCTGGGTGCCGGCAGATGAAGTGATGCTGCGCTATCAAGGCCGCCCGGTGCGCGTGCGCGAGTACGGTCCGCGCGTCTCGCTTCCGACGTTGAGTTTCACCTTCGATACCTATTGGACCGACAACTATCGCCGCAGCAACTTCTATCGCGACCGCGACCGCTATCGTCAGGTGTGGTCGCGCGATCAGGATCGTGATGGTGTGCCGAATCAGTTCGATCGTGACCGCGACGGTGATGGAATCCGCAATGACCGCGATCGGAACCCGAATAATCCGCGTGATAGCCGGGTAGACCGCGACCTTGATAACGACGGCATTCGCAACAGTCGCGACCGTGACAGTGACGGAGACGGTGTGGCGAACGTGCGTGACCGGAACCCGAACAACCCGCGCGATTCCCGCGTAGACCGTGACCTTGATAATGACGGAGTCCGCAACAATAGGGATAAGGACCGCGATGGTGATGGCGTGCGCAACCGCAACGACCCGGCGCCCAACAATCCGCGCCGTGATCGCTAGCACGTAAAGCCAGGAGGCTCGCTAAGCCCTGCGCCGCTTTTTTGTAGGCACAGGCGCCTCCTGGTCCAAATACGGCCGACGCTTCTCTCCGAGGCGTCGGCCGTATTATTATGCGAGTTATGACTTTCTCATCCTTAATTTGCCTTGATTGCAAATGCCGCCGCGTATATATTTATAAATATACCGTACCTGGTTCGCGCCCTGGCTCCTCGCCGGGGCTTTTTTATTTCCGCATACCTTTGGTCGCCGATGCACGCAGCCGCACCCTTCGATGAGATGGGCGGGACGTCCGTACGCGCGCGTTTCTTGCAAAGCGGCGGTGGGCGAATCGACCGCGCGGAGGTGCGCCACCGGGCAAGCGCGCCGAGGCCCGCGGACTGCCGAGTTTCCACGGCTGACTCGCGGCCTCGTTACGTCCGCGTCTCGCGAAGCTGGTCAGCGATATAGGCCCGCAGGTCGCATCGGATCCTTGTGCCGGTGCGAGTAGCATCATTGGGCCATGGCGCTCCCGAATGCGTAAAAGAGAAGATCGCTGGCGGCATGTAGCTGGACGAAGCGCCCGGGTCATGGGCGGCTGGGAACGTATCACCCGGTCCCACACGATCACCGGCAAGAGCCGGAAGATTCTTTAATACGCCACGAACGCAGGCTATCCGGTGGCGTGTTCTATTTCACCACGCTGATTGTCGCCTACGGGACTCTGACCAAACCGTTCAGCGTCGATATCGGGGATGCGACGGTCTTTGTATTCTACACCGCGCACGAGCGCGCGACAGGCGACTATGTGAACTTCCCCGAGAGCCCGGGCCGTATCGTCCGCGGGCGGATGCGACCCAACGAACCGCGGCGCTGGTGATCGCCGACTTCGCCGAAGCTTTGGCGGCCTGCAACGCCGACAAGGATGCGCTCGCGCGGATCTTTGAAGATTACGAAAAATCCGCGGCAGGAGGTGGCGATAGCAGCCGCGGGGCCGACTTGATCCCTCGCGGAACGGGCCCATCTTCGTAAAGCGCGGCATGGGCGCGTGTCACCTGCGCGGAGGAGAAATCGCGCTCGATCATGGCCCGTCCAGCGCGCGCGAACGCCAGCCGCTCCGCCTCATGCGCCATCATCCACGCCATGGCGTCGGCAAGGGCTTCCGCGTCTCCCGGCGGAACGAGCAATCCGGTCTGATTTGGAATAACGACTTCCGTGTTGCCGGGAATTTCCGTTGCCACAAGAGCGCGCTGCGACGCCGCCGCTTCCGTCAAGGCGCGCGGAAGGCCTTCGCCACCGAGCGATGGGTGAACCAGGACATGACATGCGGCAAGGAAGGGGCGCACGTCGGCGACTTGTCCGGCGAAGGTAACGCCGGGGCGCGCCGCCCACTCGCTCAGTATCGGCTGGGGAATGGA
>CANJEU010000100.1 GCA_947473445.1 Fidelibacterota bacterium
GCCTTCATGGGCTACGTGCTTCCCTGGGGCCAGATGAGCTTCTGGGGCGCGACCGTCATCACCAACCTGTTCTCGGCCATCCCGGCCGTGGGCGACGCCATCGTCACCCTGCTCTGGGGCGGCTTTGCGGTCGACAATCCGACGCTGAACCGCTTCTTCGCGCTTCATTATCTGCTGCCGTTCGTGATCGTCGGCGTGGTGTTCCTGCATATCTGGGCGCTGCATATCCCGGGCTCGAACAACCCGCTCGGCATCGACGCGGCGCCGGCCGACAAGATCCCGTTCTTCCCGTACTACGTCGCCAAAGACGTGTTCGGCATGGGCGTGTTCCTGATGATCTACTTCGCCGTCGTGTTCTGGGCGCCCAACTTCATGGGTCACCCCTTGAACTACGTGCCGGCGAATCCGCTCGTCACGCCGCCGCACATCGTGCCCGAATGGTACTACCTGCCGTTCTACGCGATCCTGCGCGCCATCCCGGACAAGCTGCTCGGCGTCATCGCGATGTTCGGCTCGATCCTGATCTTGTTCGTGCTGCCGTGGCTTGATCGTCACCCGGTGCGTTCGGCCACCTTCCGGCCGATCTTCAAGATCTTCTTCTGGGTGTTCGTCCTCAACGGACTGCTGCTCGGCTACTGCGGGTCGCAGGCTGCCGAAGGCTGGCCGTTGATCGCAAGCCGTATCGGCACCTTCTGGTACTTCTTCCACTTCATCGTGCTTCTGCCTCTGCTCTCGTGGGTCGAGACGCCGAAGCCGCTGCCGGCCAGCATCAGCCAGCCGGTTCTGTCGCCAGCCATGAAGCCCGCGGAGTAGTGCCATGAGAAAGATCGTATTGGCCGCCGCCGCGGCGCTCGCCTTCCAAACAGCTGCCTCTTCGGCATTCGCCGCCGAAGAAGTAAAGCCGATGGAGCATCATTGGACGTTCGATGGCATCCTCGGCAAGTTCGACAAGCAGCAGCTGCAGCGCGGCTTCCAGGTCTACAAGGAAGTTTGCGCCTCGTGCCACTCGCTGAACTACATCTCGTTCCGTAACCTCGCCGACATCGGCTACAGTGAAGACCAGGTGAAGGTCATCGCCGCCGAATATCAGGTCACGGACGGACCGGACGAAAACGGCGATATGTTCCAGCGTCCGGCGCGCGGCTCGGATCACTTCCCCAAGCCCTTCGCCAACGAACAGCTGGCGCGTATGTCCAACGGCGGCGCGCTGCCGCCGGACCTCTCGCTCATGACCAAGGCGCGCCCGGATGGGCCGAACTACGTCTACAGCCTGATGATGGGCTACAAGGACGCGCCGCCGAAGGGCTTCGAACTGGCCCCCGGCATGAGCTACAACGAATACTTCCCCGGTCATCAGATCGCGATGCCGCAGCAGCTTATGGACGACCGCATCTCGTATGCGGACGGCACCAAGCCCACGGCCGCGCAGCTGAGCGAAGACGTGACAGCCTTCCTGCACTGGGCCGCCGAGCCTAAGCTGGAAGTCCGCCACGCCACCGGCATCCGCGTGCTTCTGTTCGCCTTCCTCTTCACGGTGCTCGCTTACCTTTACAAGCGCCGCCTGTGGTCGCGCATCGAGCACTAAGCGGGAATTAAAGCTTTTGAGACCATAAACCGCCGGTTCCGAAAGGGACCGGCGGTTTTGCTTTGCGGGACGGCTGGGCTAACATTGCGCCGGGGCGTGCGGCGACGGGGGTAACGTGGCGGGCACTACGAAAAGCAAGGCGGGGGCGCGCAAGCGCCTCAATCTCGCGCTGCAGGGCGGGGGCGCTCACGGCGCCTTCACCTGGGGCGTGCTCGATCGCCTCATCCGCGACAAGCGCATCTATATCGACGGCCTCTCGGGCACGAGCGCCGGGGCTATCAACGCGACCGTCTTCGCCCACGGCTTCATCAAGGGGGGCCGCGAGGGTGCGTGCGACGCGCTCGCGCTGTTCTGGAAGGCTGTCAGCGATAAGACCACAAAAGCGCCGGGCCTGGAGTTTGCCCGCCTGTTCACGCCCAGCGCGGATAAGTGGAATGTCGACCAGTCGCCGGCTTTTATGTTCGCCGACTATATGACCCGGATGTTCTCGCCCACGCAGCTCAATCCGATGGATTACAATCCGCTGCGCGAAGTCCTCACCGAACAGGTGGACTTCGCCGCGTTGCGTAAGCGCAAGGAGGTCAAACTCTTTGTCGCCGCGACGAACGTGCGCACCTGCAAGCTGCGGGTTTTCACGACCGAGGAAATGTACGTCGAATGTTTACTGGCCTCGGCTTGCCTTCCGCTGACCTTCAAGGCGGTGGAGTTCGAGGGCGAGCAATATTGGGACGGCGGTTATCTCGCCAACCCGCCCATCGCGCCCTTGATCCACGAATGCGTCAGCAAAGACGTGGTCATCGTGCAGATCAATCCGATGAACCGCCCAGAAGCGCCGACCTCATCGCGCGAGATCCTGAACCGTATCAACGAAATCAGTTTCAACGCGACCCTCGCGCGCGAGATGGCCGGCATCGCCACCATTTCCAAACTCATCGAGGAAGGAAAACTCCACGACACGCCGTTCCACAAAGTGAACTTCCACATGATCGTGGCCGAAGAAGAGATGAGCCATCTTGGCGCGTCGTCGAAGTTCAACGCCGATTGGGATTTCCTGATGCACCTCTACGAGCTCGGCGTCTCGACCACCGAAAGGTGGCTGGAAGAGCACTACGATCACATCGAACGCGAAACCACGCTCGATCTGGTGAAGACGTACATCTGACGCGGGCTCTGATATAAGCAACAAAATGGTTGCATGTTGTTTTGGCCGCGTCTATATCATCCGGCAACCAGGAGGTTGCCTATGAACACAACAACGATCACCAACGATACCATCGAAAAGACCATCGAAATCAACGCTCCCGTGTCCCGCGTATGGCGGGCCCTTACCGATTCGCAGCAGTTTGGCGAATGGTTCCGCGTGAAGATTGATGGACCGTTTGTCGCCGGCAAGCGCTCGCTCGGCAATATGCTTGTCCCGGGGTATGAACATGTAAAATGGAACGTGGTCATTCAGAAGATCGAACCCGAACGCTTGTTCTCCTACACGTGGCATCCTTTCTGCGTCAAAGCGGACAAGGATTATTCCGACGAAATACCGACGCTGGTAGAGTTGACGCTTGAGCCTACCGCTGCCGGCACGCGGCTCACGGTAGTGGAATCCGGCTTCTCGAAAGTCCCTGCCTATCGCCGGGACGAGGCCTTCCGCAGTAATTCTGGGGGCTGGGTCGCCCAGTTGGAGAATATCGCACGCTATGTCGAACAGAAGGCTTAACGCCGCCAACGTTCGCACCTATGCCTCGATTTTCGCGGCGCTTGGCGATGAGACGCGGCTGTCGGTGCTGGCAAGACTTGCCGGCGGCGCGCCGCGTTCCATCACCGAACTTACCGAGGGCACGAAGCTCACACGCCAGGCGGTGACGAAGCACCTGAAGGTGCTCGAGGACGTGGGCGTGGTGCGTGCGGCCAAGGTGGGACGTGAGAGCCAATTTGCGTTGGAGCCGAAAGCCATCGACGACGCGCGCGCCTATCTGGAGCGAGTCTCGCGCCAGTGGGACGATGCCCTCGCGCGCCTAAAGTCCTTTGTCGAGGGCTAGAACACCACCAGGGCCGCCCGTACGGCGAGCGCGAGCAGCACCAGCGAGCCCACCAGGAAAATCAGGAAGCGCGCGGTGATCACGTTGACCGTGGACTGCACCAGACTGTGCACAACACGGAGTCCCACATAGGTCCAAGCTAACGTGAGATTGAGGCCGCCGCCCGCGCCGGCCAAGGCCAGCGCGAACGCCACCGCGTAGAACAGCGTCGGCTGTTCCATCAGATGATTATAGTTATCGGCCTTCCAGCGCACCGAGGGGGGAAGCTGCGCGTTCAGCTCCGCTTTGGTCATCGCCGGGTCCATCGCGATCTTGTTCTTGAAGATCGCCGGAATGCGCGTGGCGTAAAGCCAGGCCCACATCACGAACGACCAGAGAACGAGGGCAACGACGGGCGCGAGAATCGGGCTGCTCATGGAGGCCTCCTAGGGATGGGTGCTGGGGCATGGTGTGCGCCTGAGCGCGGTCCGGCAAGACGCGCGGACGTATAGGCGGCATGAAATCTAAACATAACGAGCCTTTTCCCACGCCCCCCCGCTGTGCTCAGATATCGCCAAGCTTTTGGGGGATACACATGAAAACTCTGACCGCGCTCGCGGCCGCTCTCACACTGGGTGCCGCGCCGGCCGTTGCCGCCGCGTCCCCGGGGTTCCAGCTTGAAGAAGCCACCATCGCGAGCGTCCACGCCGCGATGAAGGCCGGCCAGCTCACCTGCCGCGCCCTGGTCGAGGGTTATCTTGCCCGCATCGAGGCCTACGACAAAAAAGGCCCGATGCTGAACGCCATTACCCTCGTCAATCCCAATGCCCTCGCCGAAGCCGATGCTCTGGACGCGCGCTACAAGCAGAAGGGCTTTGTCGGTCCGCTCCATTGCGTACCCGCCATCGTGAAGGACAATTTCGAGACCATCGGCCTGCAGAGCGCCGGCGGATCGCTGGCGCTGAAAGGTTTTGTCTCGGAGAAAGACGCCTTCCAGGTCAAACGCATTAAGGAGGCCGGGGCCCTCGTGCTCGCGAAATCCAACATGGCCGAATGGGCTTTCTCGCCTATCGAGACCGTCAATTCGCTGATGCCGGGCTATACGCTGAACCCCTACGCGCTCAACCGCTCCACCGCGGGCTCGAGCGGCGGTACGGCCGCGGCCGTGGCGGCCAATTTCGGGCTCATCGGCCTTGGGTCCGACACGGGCGATTCCATCCGCGGCCCCTCAGCCCATCAGGCGCTGGCGGGTATCCGCTCGACGATGGGCCTCACCAGCCGCGCCGGCGTCATCCCGCTCAATCTGCTCGCCGATATCGCCGGGCCCATGACGCGCACACTCACCGATGCGGTCGTCGTCCTCCAGGCGATTGCGGGCGAAGACCCCGATGATGCCGTCACGGCGCGGGCGCGCGGCCGCAAGATCCCCAACTACAATGCGTCCCTTGTCGCCGGCGGCCTCAAGGGCGCGCGCATCGGTGTCCTGCGCCAGGCGTATGAGCGCGACGAAGGCGTCGATCCCGATGTGGTGAAGGCCTTCGCGGCAGCCATCGAGGATCTCAAGCGGGCAGGGGCTGAAATTGTCGATCCGGCCCGTGTCGATCTCACCGCCATCGCGCGCAATCCAGATGCGGGCACGTGCATGGGATACAAATACGACATCAACGCCTGGTTTGCATCGCACGGCGCCCGCATGCCGGTGAAGACGATCGACGATGTCATCACCGCGCGTAAGTTCCATCCGTCCATCGAAGTGCGCCTGCTCAATGCGCAGAAGTCCACGCCCCAAGGCCCCGAGAGCGATGCCTGCAAACAGGAACTCGGCTATCGCAAGGCCTTCGGCGATGCGGTGACCAAGGCCATGGATGAGATGAAACTCACCGCCTTCGTTTATCCCACCTGGAGCTTCCCGCCGCGTCTGATCGGAGATCTCAACACCCCCGGGGGCGACAATAGTCAGGTCTTCTCGCCTACCTCGGGCTTCCCAGCCATCAATGTGCCCATGGGCTATACCCGTGACGGTCAATTGCCCGCGGGTATCACCTTCTATGGCCGCGCCTTCGACGAAGCGACGCTCATCAAACTCGCCTACAGCTACGAACAAGCGACCAAGCACCGCCGCGCGCCCGCGAGCACGCCGGCATTGGCGTCATAACCAAAGTATCCAGGGAACCCACATGACCAAATTTGGACTGATCATCGCGTTTGTCGCGAGCCTTTGCGGCCCCGCATTGGCCGCGCAGATCGACATCGATAAAGCCACGGTCGCCGAGATCAACGCGGCCTTTGACGCAGGCACGCTCACCTCCGAGCAGCTCGTGCAGATGTATCTCGCGCGCATAGAAGCTTACGACCGCCAGGGCCCCAAGTTGCACGCCGTCATCACCCTCAATCAGAAGGCGCTCGAAACCGCGCGGGCGCTCGACGCCGAACGCAAGGCGAAAGGAAAGCGCTCGCCGATGCACGGCATTCCGGTCGTGTTGAAAGACAATATGGATACGTCCGACATGCCGACCACCGGCGGCTCGGTTCTTCTCGAAGGCTGGGTGCCGGCCAAGGATGCGTTCGTGGTCAAGAAGCTGCGCGATGCAGGCGCGATCATCCTCGCCAAGGTCAACCTCTCCGAATTCGCCACCGGCGGCGCCAATAGCTCGCTTGGCGGACAATCCCTCAATCCTCACGATCTCACCCGCACGCCCGCGGGCTCGTCCGGCGGAACGGGTGTCGCCGTAGCGGCGGCTTATGCGCAACTCGGTTTCGGGACCGATACGGGGGGATCCGTGCGCGGCCCGTCCGCCGCTAACGGCATCGTCGGCCTGAAGACGACGATGGGGCTCGCGAGTCGCGGCGGCGTCATTCCGCTCACACTCAGTTTCGATACCGTCGGCCCCATGGCGCGCAACGTCTCGGATATCGCCGCCGTGCTCGGCGTCGTTGCCGGGGTGGATCCCGCCGATGCGGTGACCAAGACCGGAAAAGCCGAGAGCGACTATACGAAGTTCCTGAAGACCGGCGCCTTCAAGGGCGCGCGTATCGGGGTCGCGCGTGATTTCATGGATGGAGATCCGGAAGTCATCTGGTCGATCGAAGCTGCCCTCGACGTGATGAAGGAGCAAGGCGCTACCATCGTCGATGTGAAGTTCCCCAAGTGGGTGCTTGATGCGAAGCAAGAGTATTATATGACGCTGCGCTATCCCGAGTTCGCGTCACAAGTGACCGAATACCTTTCTCACACCGGGCCTGGTTACCCGAAGTCCATCGCCGAGTTGATTGACCGGGCGAAGAAGTATCAGAGCATGGGGACGGGAGGGGTTGGCCCCAACCCGTCGCGTTGGTTCGTTTTCAAACGCGAAGCCGAAGCCAGCGGCCTCGATAGCTACCAGTACAAAGCGGTAAAGGAGTTCGGCCTGCCGGCGGTTCGTGCCGTTGTGAACGGCATTTTCGAAACCGAAAAACTCGATGCGATTGTGTACCCGACATCGGCGCGGCGTCCGGGCCTGACGGCGATGGCCGAGACGTCGGCGATCGGCGGCGGCGGCGCCACGGTCATCGCGAACCTCTCGGGCATTCCCGATCTGATCGTACCGGCGGGTTTCACCAGCGACGATCTTCCGATCGCGATCTCCTTCTGGGGGCCGCATTTCAGCGAAGGAAAACTCATCTCGCTTGGATACAGCTTTGAACAGGCCACGCAGATTCGCCGTCTGCCGGTGCATGCGCCGCCGCTCGCGGGGCAGGTCATCTCGGTCGCCGAGCGCAAGTAGCCGAACGTTTAGTGGTGATATGGTTGGCAGGAGA
>CANJEU010000101.1 GCA_947473445.1 Fidelibacterota bacterium
CGAGCCTTCAGCCATTTCAGCCAGCGTTGAAACGCAACGCTTATGGCGCAGCAGCGATTTGGGCGTCATGACGACGAGCGGCTTGCGGAAGTTGCGGCGCATCTGACGGCGGAGCGCGTGGTAGTAGTTCGCCGGCGTCGTGAAATTACAGACCTGCCAGTTATCCTGGGCGGAGAGCTGAAGATAACGTTCCATGCGCGCCGAAGAATGTTCAGGACCCTGGCCTTCGTAGCCGTGCGGCAACAGGATCACGAGGCCCGACAGGCGCAGCCATTTGCTTTCGCCCGAGTTGATGAACTGATCGATGATCATCTGCGCGCCGTTCGAGAAATCGCCGAACTGCGCTTCCCACAGAACGAGGATATTCGGATCGGCAAGGCTGTAGCCGTATTCAAAGCCGAGGACCGAGAGCTCGGAGAGCGGGCTGTCGATGACCTCGAAGCGGGCCTGTTTCCCCGGACGGATGTTGTTGAGCATCACGTAGCGGTTTTCGGTGTTCTGATCGATGATGACGGACTGACGCTGCGAGAAGGTGCCGCGGCCGCAATCTTGACCCGACAGACGTGTGGGCGTCCCTTCGACGGCGAGTGTGCCGTAGGCCAAGGCTTCCGCTGTGGCCCAATCGATATCCTTGCCGGCGTCGATCGCTTCACGTTTGGTTTTGAGCTGGCGAACGATCTTGGGGTTGACCGCCATGCCATCGGGCACGGTCGATATGGCAATGCCGACCTCCTTGAGGAGATCCATGGGCACGCCGGTTTTATCGTCGAGGTATTCTTCTTCCTCGCCCATCTGCGCGAGGCCTTTCCACGCGCCTTCAAGCCAGTCGGCTTTGTTGGGCTTGAAGCTGGCGGCGGCCTCGAAGTCGGCTTCCATCATGTGCATGAAGCGCGACATCATCGCGTCGGCTTCCTGCTGGCTGAACACGCCTTCGTCGACCAGCTGTTTTGCGTAGATGCTGCGCGTTGAAACGTGCCCTTCGATCTTCTTGTACATGAGGGGCTGGGTGAACTTCGGCTCGTCGCCTTCGTTGTGACCGAAGCGGCGGTAGCAGACCATATCGATGACCACGTCGATGCCGAACTCCTGACGGAATTCCATGGCAAGGCGGGCGCAATAGACCACCGCTTCCGCATCGTCGCCGTTGACGTGGAAGATCGGCGCTTCGACCATCTTCGCAATATCGGTGCAATACAGGCCTGAACGGCTGTAGCGCGGCGTCGTGGTGAAGCCGATCTGATTGTTGATCACGAAGTGAATCGTGCCGCCGGTGGTGAAGCCTTCGATCTGCGAGAAACCGAAACACTCGGCAATGATGCCCTGGCCTGCGAATGCAGCGTCGCCGTGGATCAGCAGACCCATGACCTGCTTGCGGCCGGTATCGCCCAGCTGCTCTTGCTTGGCGCGCACTTTGCCGAGCACGACCGGATCGACCACTTCGAGGTGAGACGGATTGGCGGTGAGCGACAAATGCACGACGTTACCGTCGAAGTCGCGGTCCGCCGAGGTGCCGAGGTGGTACTTCACGTCGCCCGAGCCTTCGACGGACTCAGGGTTGGGCGAATTGCCTTGGAATTCGGAGAACAGTGCCGAGAACGGCTTATGCATCAGGTTGACGAGCACGTTCAGGCGGCCGCGGTGGGCCATGCCGATCACGACCTGCTTGAGGCCGAGCTGGCCACCGCGCTTGATGACCTGCTCAAGCGCCGGAATAGTAGCCTCGCCGCCATCAAGGCCGAAGCGCTTGGTGCCGGTGTATTTGATGCCCAGGAATTTTTCGAAACCCTCGGCTTCGGTGAGACGTTCGAGGATCGCCTTCTTGCCCTCTTTCGAGAACGTGGGCTCGAGACGGTCTTTCTCGAAGCGCTTCACCAGCCAGTCGCGGTGTTTGGGATGCTGGATGTGGTGGAACTCGGCGCCGATGGTGCCGCAGTAAGTTTGGCGGCATGCTTCGATGATCTGACGCAGCGTCGCCTTTTGCATATTGAGAACGCCGCCGAGGACAATCTCGCGGTCGAGGTCGGCATCGGTAAAGCCGTGCGTCTTATAGTCGAGTTCGGGATGGTGTTCTTTTGCGCCCAGCGCCAGCGGATCGAGCACGGCGATCTGGTGGCCACGCGCGCGGTAGGCGCGAATCAGCTGCAGGGCATGGATGGAATCTTCGGCCTGCTTGAGCACCGCAGCATCGGCGCCGCCGCCGGCAGCCGGCTTGCCTTTGCCGTCGGCTTTCGCCGGCGGAACATCGGACGCGGCACCGATAATGGTCGCATCTGAGGGCGCCCAGCTGGCGCCTTGAAGTTCATGCAAGAGTTCGTGAGCGTCGTCGCCCATCTCCTGGAAGAACGTCGTCCAGCTCGGGTCGACCGCACCGGGGTTCTTGAGGTAGGCGGCATAAAGCTCGCCGATGAAAACGGCATTTGCGCCGGTTAGAAAGGAAGCGTCCACGTTCAGGTCCCTTTTAGGTCCATTTTGGAGGGGCCGGAGAAATCCCGGGCACGACGGCTCTCCAATCCCGGATCTCAAGCCTCCAGCCCGTCCGTCCCCTTCGCGCTACTTAAGCACCAAGGGTGGCATCGCCACGACCCTGCTTCAATCCGGGCCAGGCCACCCGGCACCGACCCAACGGGGCAGTCTTAGACGAAAACTCTGTGTGTGACAACGAGTTACCCGTGAAAATCCGGGCATTTCCCACGGATGTCATGGCTGCATTGCACCCAAGGCGGGGCGCTGTAGCGGACGCACAGCACCGGCAAAGACAAGCCAGAGCGAGCCGATCTGACGCAGGCCGCCGTGATGACGGAGCTATAGGGCGAAGGACCAGGTCAGGAGGAGAGAGTTTTCACCCGGATTGTAACCGTTGATCCCGGCGTTCGAGATATGGGTGAGATAGAGGCCGAGGCGACCGCTGTCGGTGACGGCGTAGCTGACCGCGAGACCGAGGTGGAACTCGAACGTGCCGCCGAGGTTGAGCCCGTTACCGCGGGAGTAGGCGCCAATTCCAGCCGACGGGGTGAATTCCCAGTCGCCGCCGCTGCCGAAGGTGAACGGAGCGGCAAAGCCCCCGTAACCAAAGACGCTGCCCCGGCTGGTGGCCATGACACCCACGAGCGGCTTTAACCCGCGAAAGGAGTCGGTTTCGAAAAGGCCGTCACCGTGCCGATATTCCGCGCGGACCTCGCCTTGTCGGTCATAGTTGAAGTTCACATCCCACACACCGGCGCCGATGGTGAGAAGCGCGTCGTCGGCGGCCATGGCCGGGGAAACGAGGGCCGGTGAAACGCTCGCCATGGCCGCAGCGACTGCGGCCGCGCAAAGACGACGCGACATGAACATTAGCCTTTAAACGCCTTCACCATGGTGGAGCCGAGGGCCGAGGGGCTATCGGCGACCATGAAGCCGGCCGAACGCATGGCTTCGAACTTCGCTTCCGCCGTGCCTTTGCCGCCGGAGATGATGGCGCCGGCGTGCCCCATGCGGCGGCCCGGAGGCGCCGTGGAACCCGCAACGAAACCAACAATCGGCTTCTTCTTCTTTGCGGCCTTGTAGAACGCAGCGGCGTCTTCTTCGGCGGTGCCGCCGATTTCGCCGATCATGATGATGCCTTGGGTTTCATCGTCGCCTAAGAACATCTCGAGGCAGTCGATGAAGTTGGTGCCGTTGACCGGATCGCCGCCGATGCCGATGCAGGTCGTCTGGCCGAGGCCAGCGGCGGTGGTCTGCGCGACGGCTTCGTAGGTGAGCGTGCCGGACCTCGAGACGATGCCGATCTTGCCGCGCTGATGAATGTGACCGGGCATGATACCGATCTTGCACTCGCCCGGCGTGATCACGCCCGGGCAGTTCGGCCCGACCAGGCGCGTCTTCGAACCCTGGAGCGCCCGCTTCACGCGCACCATGTCGAGCACGGGGATGCCTTCGGTGATGCACACCGCCAGCGGAATTTCGGCGTCGATGGCTTCGAGGATGGCGTCGGCCGCGAACGGCGGCGGCACATAAATCACGGTCGCGTCGCAACCGGTCTGCGCCTTTGCTTGCGCCACGGTGTCGAACACCGGCAGGTCGAGATGTGTCGAGCCGCCCTTACCAGGCGTCACGCCGCCGACCATTTTGGTGCCATACGCAATGGCCTGTTCGGAGTGGAAGGTGCCCTGGCTACCGGTGAAACCCTGGCAGATGACCTTCGTGTTTTTATTGACGAGGACGGCCATTAGGCAGCTTCCTTGACGGCTTTGACGACTTTCTGCGCAGCGTCGGCGAGATTGTCGGCGGTGATGATGGGAAGACCCGAATCGGCCATGATTTTCTTGCCGAGATCGACGTTGGTGCCCTCGAGGCGAACCACGAGCGGGACGTTGAGGCTGATCTCGCGCGCGGCCGCAACGACGCCTTCAGCGATGACGTCGCAGCGCATGATGCCGCCGAAGATGTTGACCAGAATGCCTTCGACGTTCGGGTCCGACAGGATGATCTTGAACGCGGTGGTGACGCGTTCACGCGTGGCGCCGCCGCCGACATCGAGGAAGTTCGCCGGCTCGCCGCCGTAGAGCTTGATGATGTCCATGGTCGCCATCGCAAGGCCGGCGCCGTTGACCATGCAGCCAATGGAGCCGTCGAGCTTGATGTAGTTGAGGTCGTGTTTGGAGGCTTCGAGCTCCATCGGATCTTCTTCATCTTCGTCGCGCAGCTCGACGATTTCAGGATGACGATAGAGCGCGTTGGAATCGAAGTTCATCTTCGCATCGAGCGGCAGAACGTCGCCTTCGCCGGTGACGACCAGCGGGTTGATTTCCAGCATGGACGCGTCGGTTTCGATGAACGCTTTATAAAGCGAGGTGATCAGCTTGGTCGCCGATTTCACCTGCTTGTCGGTCAGGCCGAGGGCAAAGCCGATGGTGCGGCAGTGGTGACCTTGGATTCCGGTGGCCGGATCGATGCTCTGCAGGATGATCTTTTCGGGCGTGTTATGCGCGACATCTTCGATGTTCACGCCGCCTTCGGTCGAAGCCATGATCGTGACGCGCGAGGTGCTGCGGTCAACCAGCATCGACAGATAGAGTTCGCGGCTGATATTGCAGCCCGCTTCGATGTAAACGCGCTTCACCTGCTTCCCGGCGGGGCCGGTTTGGATGGTGACGAGCGTGCGACCGATCATCTGCGCGGCATTTTCCTTCACCTCGGCGACGGATTTCACGACGCGCACGCCGCCCTTACCGCCCGCTTCGGATTCCTTGAACGTGCCTTTGCCGCGGCCGCCCGCGTGGATTTGCGACTTTACGACATAGACGCCGGCCGGAAGGCCCTCGGCGACTTTCGCCGCTTCGTCGGCGGTGTAGGCGACACCGCCCGGAAGCACGGGAACGCCGTACTTCTTGAGAACCTGTTTTGCCTGGTACTCGTGAATATTCATTTTGATCCGCTTTGCGAGAGGAGCGCTGGTTAGGTCTTAAAAGGCCTATTTCTTCAAGCTGGGGTCGATGTTCTTGCAGCCGTCGACGAGGCCGCGCACGGAAGCAACCGAGTGCGCGAACATCCTCTGCTCGTCTGCATCGAGGGTGATCTCGACCACGCGCTCGACACCGCCGGCGCCGACGATGACGGGAACGCCGACGTAGAGGTCTTTCTCGCCGTATTGGCCGTCGATATAGGCGGCAACCGGCAGAACGCGCTTCTGATCCTTCAGGAAGGCTTCAGCCATCTCGATGGCCGAGGCGGCCGGGGCGTAGAACGCCGAACCGGTCTTGAGCAGGCCGACGATTTCCGCGCCGCCATCACGGGTGCGCTGAACGATCTTGTCGAGCTTTTCCTGGGTGGTCCAACCCATCTTCACGAGGTCGGGCAACGGGATGCCGGCGACGGTCGAGTAACGCACCAGCGGCACCATCGTGTCGCCGTGGCCGCCGAGCACGAAGGCGGTGATGTCCTTCACCGATACTTTGAACTCTTCCGACAGGAAGTAGCGGAAACGGGCCGAATCCAGCACGCCGGCCATGCCGACGACCATTTTGTGCGGAAGACCGGAGAATTCGCGAAGGGCCCAGACCATGGCATCGAGCGGGTTGGTGATGCAGATCACGAACGCGTTCGGGCAGTTCGCTTTGATGCCTTCGCCGACGGCCTTCATGACCTTCAGATTGATGCCGAGAAGATCGTCGCGGCTCATGCCCGGCTTACGCGGCACGCCGGCGGTGACGATCACGACATCCGAGCCCTTGATGGCGCTGTAGTCGTTGGCGCCGCTATAGGACGCATCGACGCGCTCAACTGGGGTGGATTCGGCGATGTCGAAAAGCACCACATCGCCCAATTCCTTGAGACCGATAAGGTGTGCGAGCGTGCCGCCGATGTTGCCAGAACCTACGAGCGCAATTTTCTTGCGTGCCATGTTAACCTCTGTGTTGTGTTCGGAAGGCTCGCGGAAATATCGAAATTGCCGCTGAAAGCCCCATCCCTGCCGGCGGTGTCGTAGCGCGAATCGCCCTCGCGGAGCAAGCATCAGCGCGACTCGTTATCCCGTCTAAACTATGGTGTGGGATCAATGGGATGCGAGCTAGGATAGCGGAGTTTCCGTTAAGCCCGGGGAGCCCATGACACTCAAGCGCCATCGCCGCCTTCCCGTGGTCGCCGCCCTAGCCCTCGGCAGCTGCGCTACCGAGCCACTATCGCCGCCTTCGGCAGTTATTGGGCCGCCCCCACCGCCGGCCTTGTCGAAGACGGCTGAAGGCTACGCACTTCCGGCACCGATCCCCGACCTGACCTCGTACACCCTCATCCGAACGGACGGTGGCGAGGGCCCTCCAAGAGAGGCGACACTCACCGCAATCGCCGATGTGCTTGCCACATACGACGTTATCTTCCTGGGCGAAGTGCATCGGCATGCCGGCGTGCACCATGCCCAAATGGCCTTGTTTCGCGAGCTTCATGCGCGCCACCCCGCCATGAGCTTGTCCATGGAGCAGTTTGAACGCGATCAGCAAAGCGTGCTGGACGAATACATCGCCGGCAAGATCGGCGAGAACACCATGGCCTCCAGGATCGAGGTTTGGAACAACTATGGGACCAGCTACCGGCCCCTTGTTGAGTATGCGAAAGACCACAAGCTGCCGGTGATCGCGGCCAATGCGCCGGGAATGGTCGTGCGCTGCGTGGGGATAGAGGGACCTGAATTCCTTGCCCGCATGAAACCCGAGCAGCGGGGGTGGGCCGCGGCGGGGCTGAACCTGCAGGACGGCCCCTACCGCGACAAGTTTTTGGGCTTCGCCACCGGCGATGCCGGCCACGGCGGCGATCCAAACGCAAAGCCTGGCGAGAAGCGCGAGCCGAGCGCACAGGCGGTGCGCGCCTTTGCCGCGCAGGTCACGCGCGACGACACCATGGCCGA
>CANJEU010000102.1 GCA_947473445.1 Fidelibacterota bacterium
CATCGGCCGCTACTTCGCCGGCATCATGGATCTCGGCTTTGACGGCGTCGTGCTGGACGGCGTGGAAGCCTACCGGCGCTGGGAATTCATGACGCCGCTCGATCCCGTGCAAGCGACGCGGCGCGAAGAAGCGGCGGCGCAGCAGCCTTAGGGCTGCGCAACGCCCATAAAATAGAAAATTGAAACCCTGGCGGGATGGGCCCATCCCGCGGGTCAAGCCCGAGGATGACATGGCGTTTCTTGCGACGTGAGGAGCGCTATTACGCCGGCGCGGGTTCGGCGCCGCCGGTCATTTTCTTGATGACGAGGGCGAGGCCGGCGACGATCTTCTGGCCCATGGGCCCGCCGTCGCCTTCCATCTTCTGCTGCATGATCAGGCGCAGCGTTTCGACGTGCAGTTTCACGCCTTCCATCTGCGCATCGGTGAGATTGTCGCCGCAATCTTCCATGAAGCGCGCGAGCTGCGCGCCGACGTTGGAGATGAGCGGATAACCAAAGCTGCTGCCTTGGCCTTTGATCATTTGAACGATCGCGTAGAGTTCCTGCACGCGTTCGGCGCGATGATCGCGGTCCTTGAGCGCGGCGTCGTAGGCCGCCGTGAGACGATTGAGATCGTCGCTCACCGCTTCGAGGTAATCGAAGCGCGCGTTACCCATGGATTTTTCAGCCGCGTCGATCCACACGGCGTCGATGGTGCCGGTCACGCCAGCAAGCTTCTGCTTCATTCTCAGATTATTGGGAGGCGTAATATATTGAACTTCTTTATTCGACATCTTGGTCCTAAGCGCGCTCCCGCGGAGGCCGGTTTTGCCGGGTCCGTCGCGGGGAAGTTTAGCCGCGTCCCTGCGACTTTGCTACCCGGTTTCGCAGGTGAGCGTCAGAGCAGGATCCAGGTCGCGAGGCCCAAAAAGGTAAAGAAACCGACAATATCCGTCACGGTTGTAAGGAACACCCCCGCAGACGCCGCCGGATCGATGCCCGCTTTGTCCAGGCTGAGCGGAATGAGGATTCCCGCAAGGCCCGCCACCGTAAGATTGGTCATCATCGCCGCGGCAATCACAAGGCCGAGCATGACGTCGCTGAACCAGGCGGAGGCCACCGCGCCGACGAGAACAGCGAACAGGAGGCCATTGATCATGCCGACGAAAAGTTCCTTGCCCACGACGCGTAAGGCATTGCTGGAATCGATTTCGCGGGTGGCCAGGGCCCGCACGACGGTGGCAAGCGTCTGGGTGCCGGCGTTGCCGCCCATACCCGCGACGATGGGCATCAGCACCGCGAGCGCGGCCAGTTTTTCGATGGAATCGGTGAACATGCCGACCACGTAGGAGGCCATGAACGCCGTGATCAGATTGAGGGCGAGCCAAGTGAAACGCGACTGAGCGGTGGCGATCACGGCCGTATAAAGGCTGGACTGATCGACCTCGGACACACCGGCCATTTTCAGAATGTCGTCGGCGGCTTCTTCGTCGATGACGTCGACGATGTCGTCGATGGTGATCTGGCCGATCAGGCGCCCGGACTTGTCGACCACGGGCGCGGCCGCCAAGTCGCGCTGCCGGAACAGGAAGGCGACTTCCTCGCGGTCCATGTCGGTCGGGATGATGTCCATGTCCGGACTGATCAGGTCCTGCATCCGGATGGGGCGCTTGGACGTGACGACGCGGTGCAGCTCGACGACCCCTTGAGGCCGGTGGCGGGAATCGACCACGAAGACGGCGTAGAATTTGTCGGGAACATTGCGGGTCGAGCGCAGGTAATCGATGGTTTCGCCGACGGTCCAATAATAGGGCACCGCCACCAATTCGCGCTGCATGAGACGGCCGGCAGAGTTCTCGGCGTAGCCGAGACCCTGCTCGATCAGTTCGCGTTTTTCAGGCGACAGACGCTCGAGGGTTTTGGCGAGTTCCTCCGCGTCGAGTTTGCCGGCAACATAGACCGCATCGTCCGAATCGAGTTCGGTGAGCGCGACGGCGAAATCCTCAAATCCCAGCGCGTCCATGACCTCGTAACGCACTTCGGCGTCGAGTTCGGGCAGGACGTCGGCCTGGAAATCCTCGCGGATGGCTTCGGTGAGCAGGCGCCGGTCTTCGCTGTCCAGACGCTCGAACAGATCGGCCATATCGGCGTAATGGAGGTCTTCGACCAGGGTGCGGGCCTGGTCGTGATCGTTGGCGCGCAGGGCCGCGGCCACATCCTCGATGAAGGCGGGGTCGAGCTCGAATCCGTCGTCGAGCGCCTCTCCGGACGAACGCCGGGCGCGCGCATGTGGCGGATGCGGTGATGGCGTTTCGGCGCTGGCCACGGCGACACCAAGGGATGCGAATTGTGTGATTGCAGCCCGGACGAGGACCGCGCTGCCGTTGTGCCCGAGGGGGTATGGGAGATCAAGGGAAAGAGGGCGGTAAGCGGCCGGTTAGAGGCGCTTCTTGACGAAGGAGCGTCCTGATCCGGACTTCAAATAAAGTTCGAAGGCATGGGCTTTGGTTTCGTCGGTGAAAGCCACATAGCTCTTGAGGCGCCACGGACGGAACTTAGCTATATGCGGAACCGAACCGGAATTATGAGTTTCCAAGCGGCTGTCGATGTTCTGCGTCATGCCGGTATAGAACCGGCCCGGCGACCCCAGACTTTCGAGAATATATACGTATTTCATGGCGCCCCGGCTTCGCGACCGATGACAGCGTACGACGTAATTCGAAGTCGGAGCTAGTCCGCCTTCGCCCCCTTCGGGGGCTTCGGCGCGACAGCCTACGCCCCCCTCGGAGCGAAACACGATTGCCAGTTTGGTTAAGCTGGCTTGCCGAGCCGAAGCCTCCCCGGAGGGGGGGCGTAGGCTGGTGCGGTCGAGAAGACTCGAACTTCCACGGGTTGCCCCACAGCGACCTCAACGCTGCGCGTCTACCAATTCCGCCACGACCGCATCGTGTGGGACCGATAGCTTGGTCCCGGAAAGAGGCGGTGAGATAGCAGATTGATTCGAGCCATGCAACAAACGCCGAGCTTGCCCGGCATCGCCTTGTTTTCTGGGCCCCAAAGGGAGTAAGCGAGGGGTCATGGACCAGGCCGTGCCATCGGGATCGCCCCTGCCCCGCCCCAACGCGGGCCCCGTGGAATTGCGCATTTCCCCTGCCCCGGTGCCTTATCCGGAGGCCATCGCCTTCATGGAGGCGCGGGTAAAAGCCATTCGCGCGGGCGAAGCCCCCGAATGCATCTGGTTTTTAGAGCATCCCCCGCTTTATACGGCCGGAACCAGCGCCAAGGCCGCCGATCTGCTGGCCCCGGAAAGATTCCCGGTGTTCGCGACGGGGCGCGGCGGCGAGTACACCTATCATGGTCCCGGCCAACGCGTGGCCTATGTGATGCTAGACCTCAATCGTCCCGATTGGTGCGGCGGCGGACCCGATGTGCGGCGCTTCGTGCAGAATTTGGAAGAATGGTTGATCCGCACTCTCGCCCGCTTGGGCGTGACCGGCGAACGGCGCGCGGGGCGCATCGGCATTTGGGTGGCGCATGACGGGCGCGAAGACAAGATCGCCGCGCTTGGCATCCGCGTGCGGCATTGGATCACTTTCCATGGCATCGCGCTGAACGTTGATCCCGCGCTCGAGCATTTCACAGGGATCGTACCGTGCGGGATTGCAGCGCACGGCGTGACGTCGCTGCGCGCGCTGGGGCGTGAGACGACAATGGCTGAGGCGGATGAGGCGCTGCGCGCGGCGTTCACCGATGTCTTCGGCGTGACGCTGGACGACCGCACGTAGCGCGCGCTTACCCCAACGACGCACGCTGCCTGGGCGATCCGATGGGCAATTGGAAATTGCGGCAGCGTAGACAACGCGCGACCACGCAAAGGACGCTGGATAAAGCCAGATTGGCGCTGAGCGCGATCGCGCGGCCGAACCGGAATACGCACGCGCATATTTAGCGAGGACGCGAGCGGCCATGCCATAGAGGGTCAGTCCTGGAGTAGCAGCATGGGGTCGCCCTCGTCGACGAACCCGCACGCCGGCGGCGAGATGGCATATCCCAGGAGCGCTTGGACGTGTGGCGGATAGCGTTTCACCATCGCGCGCGGAACCGCAAGATATTGGTTTTCTTCCTGCCGCAGGTGGCCGGGAATAAGGCCGATCCTGATGGAGGTGCGCAATTGATCGGGCGTTCGGTTCGCGCCGCCGCCATGGAAGACCGATGACAGATAGATCAGGCCGGAGTTCTTTTTCATGCGCGCCTGAACGGACTCTTCGGGCTGAGGCGCGCGCTTCTTGTCCCAGAGATGGCTGCCGGGAACGACGTGCGTGGCGCCGTTTTCCGGCGTGAAATCGGCGCAGGCGTAAATGATCAGCACCTGTGTCTCCGGCCCCGGATGCTGGCGATGGTGGACGGCATCGTCGCGGTGCAGAGGCTGAGCGCGTTCGCCGGGTAAGATTTCGATCCCATGGGCGACCGACAGCTGGAGCTTGGGGTACAGGCGGCGCTCGACCGCGTTGTTCCAAAATACATAAGGCTGGTCGGTCACGAGGAACTGCTCGGCGGCGCCCAGCAGAATGGGGTGGGTGAGAAGAGCCGCCGTATGGACCGACTTGGCCATGAGGCTGCCGCAGCGCCGCGTATATTCGCCAAGTTGACCGGGCGTACCGACGCGGCCCGCGTCGAGGTGGACGCGCAAGTCTGCCCGCAAATCCTGAAACACCTGCTCGGGCAGCATGTCTTCGACAATGACCGCGCCATCGCGCCGGAGGATGGCGACAACGTCGTCAAGACTCGCGGACGGCGCGACATGCGTAAGTTCGCGGGATTGCTGTTCAGCCATCTCAGACCTCTCCTGGCTTAAGCTGATGTCCGATTGTTCCAGTTACGTGTGGCGGCGAACCGCGATTTCCCCCATCTCCGTGACGATCATTGTCACGCGCGCGCCCTCATTGAAGGAACTCCGCATATGGATCCCGCTCCTCGAGAGTCCTTCTGGCTCCGTAATACCGACTGGTTTTTGCCGGGCGGCATCCTCATCGTCGGTCTGTTCGTGCTATTTATTATGCCGCTTCTAAAGCGTATCTTTTAGCAGAGCGATTTCGTCTGATCAGCTTGGATCGGCAGTCGGGTGCTGCGTAAACGCACCGAACGTTTCGCGGCCTTCCACATAGCCGCCTTTGACTTCTCTGACGCGTGCGAGCGGTCGGCCGGCGTGGCCGTCGGTGACCCTCGTGGCGAGAGCTTCGGCCGATCCTTGGATCACGGCCTCGATCGAGCCATCAATGGTATTTCGCCGCCTGACGATTGAAAAGCGCAAAGAACCTGGCTTCGCGCGGCGTCAGGGCTTGGAATCAGCGGCGCATGAAAACCGCGGAAAGCGGGGCGATGGGATGGAATGGGGTTGTAGCCAGTGTGGCCGGCTGAGCGGGAGCTTGCTACAACGGGTTGGGGATTGTGGGGCGCATGGCCGGTTTGGGGGACTTCAAAAGACGCTGGAAGCAGCCCTGGGCGCTGCGCCGTAAGCTCGGCTGGAGCCTGGCGGTCGTCAGCGTCATCGGCACGGTCCTGTTCTCGACGCTCGCCTACCAGGCCGCGCGTCAGACGACGCTGCAAAATATCGACGATCTTCTTTGTGACGCCGCCGAAGGTGTGCGCGGCATTGTGCCGCCTCTCGTCGTCTCGGAGGCCGAAGCCGCGCCCGGCAGCCAGCCCCAGTACGCCGAAACCTATCGGCGTACCTATGTACCTATCATGTCCTCGAAAGCTATTTCGCCTCTACCAATCTCACATTCCTTTACGCCATCGGCGTACGCGCCGATGGCACAGCTTTTGAGATGGTCAGCAACTTATCGCCGGAGCAGAAGAAAGCCGGTCTCGACCCCCTCACCGGCCTATTGCTGAAACCTTACGAGCTCTCGCCCGGCATGGTGAGTGCGGCAAAGTCGGGCAAGCGCACGATCGACACATCAGAAGACGAATACGGCTATTTCCGCTCATGCCTGGTGCCGAGCACTTTTCCTGGCGCGAAGGGACCGATCTTCGCGATCTTTGGCGCCGACATGGAAGTCAGCAACGTCAATAAACGCCTGCTCGGCGACCTCGTCACCAATCTGAGCCTAGGGTTCATCGTCCTGGCGATCACCTTGATCGTGGTACGCGCCATCAGCGACAGCATCGCCCGCGATGTGCGCGTGGTTATGCAGGAGATTGAAGCGATAAGCCGTTTGGCCTTCAAGCCCGACGAAACCAGGCTGAGGAGCTTGATCCTGGAGGTCGATCAGCTGTTCGGCGCGCTGTTCGACATGAAAGGCGGCTTAAGAGCCTTCAGCAAGTACGTTCCAACCTCGGTCGTCAAGCGCGTACTGGCTTCAGGCGGCGCCGAGATCGGCGGCGAACGACGCGAACTCTCGCTGCTCATGACCGATGTGACCGACTTCACCACCATCAGCGAAAAGCTGGAATCCGAACGTGTCATGGCGGTGATGTCGGAATACTTCGCCAACGTCGTGGCGCCAATCCTCGAACTGAAGGGCACGCTCGATAAATATGTCGGCGACGCCATCTTCGCCTATTGGAATGCCCCGACCGCTCAGGCCAACCACGCCGAGCTGTGCTGCGCCGCCGCCTTGAAATCGCGCGAGGCCAGCAACCGGCTTGCCGAACGATGGAAAAGCCAGGGACTTGACCCCTGGTATACGAGGTTCGGCTTGCACGCGGGCGAAACCGTATTCGGCAACGTCGGTGCGCCCGACCGGATGGATTTTACCGTCATCGGCTCGTCCGTAAACTTAGCTTCACGCATAGAAGGCTTGAACAAGTATTACTGCACCGAAATCCTGGCCAGCCAACGCATGTACGAGCTCGCCCAAGGCAAATACGTGTTCCGCAGCGTCGACCACGTCATGCCCAAGGGCGCCATCTATGACTTCGAGATTTACGAGCTCTTAGGCGCCCGTGCGGGTTTTGACCCCGCCCGGTTGGCCGAACTGGCGCATTGGGAAGATGCCCGCGCGCTTTATAAAGCGCACAGATGGGCAGAGGCTAAAGCGGCCTTTGCGGCCTGGGCATCGGGGCATGCGGACGACAA
Organism: Fidelibacterota bacterium; assembly: GCA_947473445.1. Lineage (GTDB taxonomy): Bacteria > Pseudomonadota > Alphaproteobacteria > Rhodospirillales > Rhodospirillaceae > SHVO01. Next base: position 7,061 of record CANJEU010000102.1, read on the forward strand.
ACTGGCTGGACTGTATTTGAAACGCTGCGACGACTTCCACACCGCACCGCCGGCTTCGAACTGGGACGGCGTGCAGCGGTTCGATGCCAAATGAGATTGAGGGGAACACACCGATGCAGATGAGCGACTTTCCGCCGGACACCTTCAAGATCCGTACGGTCGAAGCCGGTGATGTTATTTTCCTGGAGGGGCAGCCCGCCGACAACGCCTAC
>CANJEU010000103.1 GCA_947473445.1 Fidelibacterota bacterium
GACTTTGCCGCATTTGCGTCGTCGGCCCGGCCTTGCGCCGCAAGCAGTTCTTTCCTGTCGATCCGCCAGGCGATGGCGATCTGTACGGCACTCGAAAGCTCTCTCGCGACATGCAATTCGGTGAGCGGGGGCAAGTGCGGTTCTTTATGATAAACCGCAAAGGTGCCGACGGCCTGGCGCCGCAAGTTCAAGAGAGGTGTCGACCAACATGACCGCAGGCCGTGAGGGCTGGCCAAAGCGCGAAATTGCGCCCACTTTGGATCGGTCTCGATGTCTTGCGTAATGATGACTTTCTTCTCGGCAACCGCGGTGCCGCAGCATCCTACGTTTGGACCAATCTCCAACCCGTTTAAGGCGTCCATATATTCTTTTGGCAAGCTGGGCGCGGCGCCGGGAATCAATGCGGTGTTGGTGTGATTGACGAGAAGCACCGAACACAAAGCGCCGGGCACGAATTCTTCGAACAGGCTGCAGGCCCGCGTGAGGATCTCTTCGAGGGCGGCGTCATTCACCACGAGATTTATGATTTCACGTTCCGCTTCTTCGAGGGTGGCGCTCAAGCCGGCGGGAGGCTGTTCATGAACTTCGCAAAGAAGTTCATCTCCAGATTGGCGAATGCGCCACTCAACCGCGCGGAAGGCGCCAAGATGATCGCGAAGGCGAATGCGCAGGCGCAAGGGGGCGATCGCCTCGGAATGAGCGGCAATCGCGGCCACGAGATCGGCCCGTTCATCCGGGTGCACATAGGTGAGGATTTCGCGTGGCGCTTCCTTCGGCTCGTCACCCGTGATGACGCGCCGGAGCCGGGGGCTGCAATAGATGACGCCCAGGTCCTTTGTCGCCAATAGGAACATGCCTCTCCCCCCGTCCCCGCTGCCCGAACAGTAGTGCAGCCGCAAAAGGCTGCCCAGGGGTAAGGAAATGAGTTCGGCCCGAAAGCGCTGAGCGCCCCTTTTCTCCGCCGTCCGTCGGCGAAGCGGAGCGGCGACCCACAAACTCTTGCCCCGAGACCGGCCTGCCGGTGCATACTGCGGTTGCGGCCCCTGTCGGCCGACCGCTCACCCCACGCACTTGACCGGCTCGCCCCACCTTCGCGGCTCGAATTTCATGCGACCTACAAAAAAGCCGATCATCGTCGACGTCGAAGCCTCGGGCTTCGGCGGCCTGAGCTACCCGATTGAGGTGGGGATCGCGCTGGAAGACGATACGAAGTACTGCACGCTGATCTCGCCGGCGCCGAGCTGGGATCATTGGGACGATCAGGCCGAAAGCGTCCATCGCATTGCCCGCGACATCCTTGAGACATATGGCAAGCCGATTGCCGCTGTCGCGGCCGATCTCAATCAACTGCTCGACGGCAAGACGCTTTATACGGACGGCTGGGTGGTCGATAAGCCCTGGCTCATTACCCTGTTCCACGAGGCGCGCGTGCCCATGACATTTTCCGTCAGCCCGCTGGAAATGATTCTCACCGAACAGCAGATGCAGCGCTGGCATGCAACAAAGGACGCAATCCTCGCCGAGGGGACGGCGCGCCGTCACCGCGCCAGCTTCGACGCCTGGATCGTCCAGGAAACGTATCGGCGGACCCTTCTGGACGTTTAAAAAACGGCGATTTAGGCGCGTTCCAAGGCGTGCCTGGAACTTCGCAATTTTGCCGCGTAAACTCCCTCCGAATTCAGGGGAGGATTCCAATGACCGATAGTTCAACGAGTGCGCCGGGAACCGGCCCAAACCGGCTCGCCCGATATGCCACGCTCTTTTGCGGTGCGGCGTTTCTGATCGCCATTGCGGGAGCGCTCACCGAATTTTTGGCCGGCATCGGCTACCGCATGAATATTTTGGAATTGCGGTTTGCGCTGCAGAAGCTTTTGCCGACGGGCGCCTATATCGCCGGCGCTGGGGCTGGGCTGTGTCTGGTGGCGGCAATCGTTCTTATGGCGGTGCGCAAGAATGAGGGGAAACGCGGCGCGTTGATCCTCTGCGGCGTCGGTTTGGTTGTCGGCGCGAGCGCGGCCTATATTCCCTATGGCATACGACAAGGGGCGCAGGGCGTGCCGCCCATCCACGACATTTCGACCGATACCGATACGCCGCCCGAATTCATCGACGCGCGGCCGCTGCGCGCATCGACCGGCGCGACCAATCCCCCGGAGTATCTGCGCGAAGTCAAACGCCAAACCGCGACGATCAATGTCCCGGAAGCGCAGCGTAAGGCCTACCCCGATCTGCAGCCGGTCCTCCTCGACGGTGTCGCGCCGCCGGAGGCCTTCAAGCGCGCGCTTGCTGCGGTCGACTCCATGGGCTGGCATATGATCGTCGCCGCGCCCGATGAAGGACGTATCGAAGCCTTTGACCAAACGTTCTGGTTCGGCTTCATCGACGATGTGGTGATCCGCGTGGCGCCCACCGAAAGCGGCAGCAAGATCGATGTGCGTTCCAAGTCGCGTGTAGGGGGCGGTGACGCCGGCACCAATGCGAAGCGCATTCGCCGCTATATCGCTGCCCTCGAAAAATAGGAACCATCACGGGGGAAGGCGGCGGGCGCCGCGGAGGGCGAACGCTGTTGGCGCGTGGACCGCCGGCGGAAGAGAAATTCTTGTCCCCCTCGGCGCTCTAAGACTCCGTGCCGTCGCCTCGGACAAACGGCTGGACCAGCATCCGGTCGAGACGAAGCTGTTCCGGATTGCGAAATACGGGAAGGCCGATGGTCATGCCGTCATGACCTTTCTCGGGCTGCGCGCGCCATGTGCCGAACAGGCGGTCCCAGCACGACAGACTGAATCCAAAATTACTGTCGGTCTCGGCCCGGATGACGGAGTGATGAACCCGGTGAACGTCGGGGGTTACGATCAGCCATCTCAGCGCCGCATCCACGGCCAGGGGCAAGCGCAAATTGGCGTGATTGAACATGGATGAAGCGTTCAACAGAATTTCGAACAGCACGACCGCCACCGCCGGCGCACCCAGCGCGATCACCACCGCAACTTTTATTGCCATGGACAGAAGAATCTCGAGCGGGTGGAACCTCGCGCCCGTCGTCACGTCAAGGTCGAGGTCGGCGTGATGCATGCGATGCAGGCGCCATAGCACAGGGACGGCATGAAACAGGCGGTGCTGAAAATAGATCGCCATATCCAGCGCGACGACCGCCAGCAAAATCGCGACCCCGCTCGGAAGCGTCACGAGATTGAGGAGGCCCCAGCCGCGCGCGGCCGCTTCCAAGGCCGCCGCCACGGCCGTCAGCGGGAAGAGGAAGCGAACCGCCACCGTGTTGAGGACGACAATCCCCAAATTGTTCGGCCAGCGGCTCAACCGGGATTGCGCGCGGAAGCGGCGCGGCGCGATGGCCTCCCATACGGCCACAAGGATCAGGACGCCGGCGAAGGCGCCCAGGCGCAAGATCGGTTCGCCGGCGAGGACAAACTCAGTCATGCAGCCGGCCGCCGATATAGGGCGTCATGCCCGGGCGGTGCGGGCGTCTCACGTCGCCGCGGCGATCCCTGGCGCACGCCGGGCGCGCCAAGCATCAATGGAGAACATCACGTCCTGGTCCCGCAGAGCAAAGAGGATCCAACATGCCGCAAGCACGGGCACGCCCGTGGTGAAAAGATGATTACTCCCGTCGGCAAACGGCATGAAGATGGACTTCCAGGTCGAGGCCGTGGTGACGCTATGCATGGTTGCGATCAAGCCGTAGCTCAAAGGTTTCAAGAAGCCCGTCAGGAACGCTAAGACCAGCAAGATCTGCAATCCGCCCACAATCGGCGCAAGTTCAAGATCCAGCGGAAGCTTGTAAAAGGCAGAGAATATCTTTGCCGACACTTCGGGTTTTACGAATTTCTCGATCGCCCATTGCATCAGAAACCAGCCAATGGACAGGCGAAGTACGAGCAGGGAGATCGGCAACCGATGATCCAAACTTGTCTGGCCGACAGCAATCGCCATGATCGTTTTCCTTTCCAAGTGGTACGCTGGGCGCTGAAATTCCGCCCGCCGAGGATAACAGTAAGTCCCACGGCTTTGGTGAACAGATTGTGACAGGCCGGGTCACGGCCAGGTGAATTGCGCTGTAGGGCACAAGACGGTCCATAGTGGACGGCGCAGCGCACGCGCGGTTGTGTCGGGGATCCGATGTGAAGCCAAAGGATAGAAAATGAGTGCGGACGTTGTTTTGTCGCCCGCGGCGAAAATAGATGATTCCGTCTTTTTGGAGGAGGTGCGGCGCCAAATGCTGCAATTTGCCGTGCAGCAGCTTGGCGACAGCAGCCTCGCTGAGGACGTCGTCCAAGATGCCCTCGTCGGTGCACTTCGAAACCAAAAAAGCTTCAAAGGCCGGGCCGCGCTCAGGAGTTGGATGTTTGCCATCCTCAAGAACAAAATCGTCGATAGTATCCGCCGAAAGTCGCGGATATCTGCTCATGAGGAACAGATAATGCGCGATGAAATCGACCGCGCCGGACCCTTCGACAATCGTGGGCACTGGCGGCCGGACTCGCAGCCACAGCATTGGGCGCAGCCCGATGAAACCCTTATGGGCGCGGACTTCTGGCGGGTTTTTGCGATCTGCCTCGACCATCTGCCGCCCCGCCAGTCCAGGGTGTTCATGATGCGCGAGGTTCTAGAGTTGGAGACCGATGAAATCTGCCTCGCATTGGAGGTAACGGCGGCGAATTTGCACGTCCTTCTCCACCGGGCGCGGCTCGAGCTCCGCGCGTGTCTTCAAAAGTGCTGGTTTGCGGAAGGGGCCCGCTAATGCTGAATTGTGACCGCGCGACGTTCTTGATTTCGCAGGCCCAGGACCAGCCTCTCAGCCGGGCAGAGCGGTATAGGCTCGCGCTGCATCTATCGATTTGCAAGGCCTGCCGGGGTTTCCAAACCCAAATGCCGTTCCTGCGCCGGGCCGCGCGCGCCTTTGCCAAGGCCGATGTCGACCCGCAGGCGCCGGATTCAGGGGAATCGAAATAAACTTTGTAAGGAAATGGCGCCTCGCCCGACTAAGCTAACAAACCTCGTTTTCAAAGATATCGACCAATGAAGCGCTTATTCCTCCTCCTAATCGTCGCCGCGGCGGTCGCCCTGTTTTTCGGGCTGGGCCTCAACGACTATTTGACCCTGGAGTATGTGAAGGGGCGGCAAGCTGAGCTTAGCGAATTCCATCGTCAGGCGCCGCTGATGACCGCGGCGTTGTTCTTCGCCCTTTATCTTATCGTCACCGCGGTTTCTCTGCCGGGCGCGGCCATTCTGACCCTGGCCGGGGGCGGCCTCTTCGGCCTTGTCCACGGAACTGTCCTTGTCTCATTTGCCTCGAGTCTGGGCGCCACGCTGGCCTTCCTGATTTCGCGCTACGTGTTTCGAGAGGGCGTACAGACCCGTTTCGCCAAGCAGCTGAAGGCGGTCGATGCCGGGGTCGCCAAAGATGGGGGCTTCTATCTCTTCACGCTGCGGCTTATTCCGGTGTTCCCGTTTTTCCTGATCAATATCCTTATGGGTTTGACCGCGCTCCGCGCGCGCACGTTCTATTGGGTCAGTCAGATCGGGATGTTGCCGGGCACCTTGGTCTATGTGAACGCGGGCACGCAACTCGCCGAGGTCGAAGGGCTCGGCGACATCGCGTCACCCGCATTGCTGGCCTCGTTCGCGATGCTGGGCGTTTTTCCTTGGATCGCGCGCGGCGTGCTGAACTGGCTGACGGCCCGTAAAGTCTATCGCGGGTATACACGGCCAAAGCGTTTTGACCGCAACATTGTGGTGATCGGCGCCGGCGCGGCGGGGCTCGTCAGCGCCTATATCGCCGCGGCCGTGAAAGCCAAGGTGACCTTGGTGGAGTCCCATAAAATGGGAGGCGATTGTCTCAATTTCGGATGCGTCCCCAGCAAGGCGCTCATCAAGTGCGCCAATACCATCCACCAGATTCGCGGGGCCGCGCGATACGGCGTCAACGCGGAAGTCCCCGCGATTGATTTTCGCGCTGTTATGCAGCGTGTGGCCGACGTGATAACCGCGATCGAGCCTCACGATAGCATCGAGCGCTACACCGGCCTTGGCGTGGACGTCGTTCAGGGCCACGCGACGATCATTGATCCGTGGACCGTTGAAATCCAATTGGCCGATGGCGGAAAACGGCGTCTGACCGCCCGCAGCATCGTGATCGCGGCCGGCGCGCGTCCCTTCCTGCCCGCGCTGCCTGGCCTTGCCGACAGCGGCTTTGTGACCAGCGATACGATGTGGGAACGATTCTCCGGACGCCCCAACCCGCCGCGTCGGCTGATCGTGCTCGGCGGTGGCCCGATCGGGTGCGAACTGGCCCAGGCCTTCGCACGCCTGGGGTCCGAGGTCACGCAAGTGGAAATGGCGGACCGTCTACTCGTCCGCGAGGATCCCGAGATCTCGGAAGTCGCGCGGGCTGCGCTCACAGCGTCCGGTGTGCGTGTCCTCACAAACCATAAGGCTCTCGAAGTCGATCTGCGCGAGTCAGGCAAGTCGCTCGTCGTCGAATCCGCAGGCACGCGCGCGCATATTGAGTTCGACGAGATTCTGGTGGCCGTCGGCAGATCCGCGCGGCTCACGGGCTATGGGCTTGAGAACCTAGGCATCGAAACCTCGCGTACGATCTCCACCAACGAATATCTGCAAACGCGATTCCCCAACATTTTTGCGGCGGGCGATGTGGCCGGACCGTACCAGTTCACGCATGTGGCCGCGCACCAGGCCTGGTACGCGTCGGTCAACGCGCTGTTCGGATTCGCCCGAAAGTTCAAGGTCGACTACCGCGTTATCCCCTGGGTGACCTTTACGGACCCCGAGATAGCGCGGGTTGGTCTCAACGAACAGGAGGCGCGCGAGCAAGGCGTGCCCCACGAAGTCACGCGCTTTCCATTGCACGATCTCGACCGCGCCATCGCCGATGGGGCGACGGACGGGTTCGTGAAAGTCCTGACAGCGCCGGGCAAGGACCGAATCCTCGGTGCGACGATTGTGGGGGCGCATGCGGGCGAGCTGTTGCCCGAGTTTGTGCTCGCGATGAAACACGGCCTGGGTCTTAACAAGATCCTGGGAACGATCCATAGCTATCCGACACTTTCCGAGGCCAATAAATATGCCGCCGGCGAGTGGAAGCGCGCCCACGCGCCACAGGGCATCCTGCGCTTATTGTCGCGTTTCCATGCGTGGCGCCGGGGCTGACATGCGCCCGTTTCTTCTCGCGTTGTTAATGAC
>CANJEU010000104.1 GCA_947473445.1 Fidelibacterota bacterium
CACCAGCTTGGCCGTGTAGTCGACCATGGGGATGATACGGGCATAGTTGAGGCGCGTGGGGCCGATGACCCCGATGGCGCCAACGATCTGTTCGCGCGAATTCTGGAACGGCGCCACAACCATTGAACAGCCGGCCATGCCGAAAAGTTCGTTCTGTGCGCCGATGAAAATCTGCACGCCCTCGGCTTTGCCCACCAGGTCGAGCAGGCGCACCATCTGCTCGCGCGCCTCGAGGGCCGTGAACAACTGGCGGATACGCTCGAGATCCTCAAGGGCGGTCACATTGCTGAGGAGGTTCGACTGGCCTTTGACGATAAGCGCGTCGCGTTCGTTCCCGCGGTCACCGCTCCAGGTGGCAAGACCCGCCTGGACAACTTTGGTGGTGAGTTCATCGAGCTCGGCGCGGCCGGAGTCGAGTTCGGCCAAAATGCCGGTGCGGGCTTCAGCGACGGTCTTCCCCGCGAGGCGCGCGGCCAGGAAATTGCCTGCCTCGACCAGCGCGGACGGGCGTAAATCCTTAGGCACCTCAAACACACGGTTTTCGACGGTGCCAGCTTCATCGACCATCACCACCAGCGCGCGGCCGGGCTTCAGGTTGACGAATTCGATATGTTTGAGCGGGGCTTCCAATTTCGGCGCGAGCACGAGGCCGGCGCATTGCGCGAGGCCCGCGAGCGCGCCGGTGGCCTGGCTCAGCACGTCCTCGGACGAACGGCCCGCCGCCTGGCAGTGCGCTTCCAGGGCCGTGCGTTCGCTGGCGTCGAGGCCGCCAACTTGCAGCAAACCGCTGACGAACATGCGCAGGCCCGCGTCGGTGGGCAGGCGGCCGGCGGAGGTGTGCGGCGCGTAAAGCAGGCCCGCATATTCGAGGTCGGCCATGACGTTGCGGATGGTGGCCGGCGAGAGCGAGCCGCCCAGCTTGCGCGAAATGGTGCGCGAGCCGACAGGTTCGCCGGTTTCGACGAAGGCATCGACAACGTGGCGGAAGATTTCCCGCGAACGTTCGTTCAGTGCCACCACGCTATGGCCGTCGGGCGAAAGCATCGCTGGTCCGATTCTAAAGGCCGGAAGTCTTCAAGAGGATGGCCGGTATGTAAGGTGGTCGCAGTGGGGCGTCAATGCGCCCTAGCGTTGATTTTATTTGCGATTTCAAAGCCGCCGCGCGGGAATCGGAGGGATTCCGTAGCTTTACCGACGCCTTTACCCATCTGGGCGCGGGTGTTAGACCGCCCCACCCGCAGCACCCCATTTTGAGAATGAACATGACAGATGCCCGCCGGCCCTCCGGCCGCGCCGCCAACGAACTCCGGTCCATCAGCCTTGAGACCGGCGTGAGCAAACACGCCGAAGGTTCGTGCCTAGTGAAATTCGGCGATACGCATGTGCTGTGTACGGCCAGCGTCGAAGACCAGGTGCCCGGTTGGCTCAAAGGCGGCGGCAAGGGCTGGGTGACCGCCGAGTACGGCATGCTGCCGCGCGCCACCAATACGCGCACGCCGCGCGAAGCGACCAAGGGCGGTCAGTCGGGCCGCACGCAGGAAATCCAGCGGCTCATCGGCCGCGCCTTACGCGCCGTCACCGACATGCGCGCCTTCGGCGAAATTCAAATCCGTCTCGACTGCGATGTGATCCAGGCCGACGGCGGCACGCGCACGGCGAGCGTCACGGGCGCTTACGTAGCGCTCCACCAGGCCTTCGGCGTCATGAAGAAGCTGGGCGCGATTCACCGTATTCCGTTGCGCGAGCCGGTGGCCGCCATCAGTGCGGGCTTGTTTAAAGGCACGCCCGTGCTCGATCTCGACTATGCCGAAGATTCAACCGCGCAGGCCGATGCCAATTTCGTGCTGACCGCCTCGGGCGGCATCGTTGAAGTGCAAGGCACGGCCGAGGACGTTCCCTTCACTGAACCTGAATTCCAGGCGCTGATGGATCTGGCGAAAAAAGGCGTGAGCGAACTCGTCGTTCTGCAGCGCGCCGCGCTTGCGAAGATCGGGCTCTGACATGCCGCGCCGCTTCACCGGCGGAAAGCTCGTCGTCGCGAGCCACAACGCGGGCAAGGTGCGCGAGATCCGTGATCTGCTGGCGCCGTTCAACGCCGAGGTCGTTTCAGCGGGCGAGCTTGGCTTGCCCGAGCCGGAAGAAACCGGACTGACTTTCATCGCCAACGCCGAGCTGAAAGCGCTCAGCGCCTCCTTGGGTGCGAACGTCATCGCGCTTGCAGATGACTCGGGACTGGCGGTCGACGGGCTCAATGGCGCGCCTGGAATTTATTCGGCGCGTTGGGCCGGTCCGACGAAGGATTTTAATCTCGCCATGAAGAAGATCGAAAACGCGCTGGGCCAAAATCCCGATCGCAACGCGCAATTCATCTGCGCGTTGTCGCTGGCCTGGCCCGATGGCCATTGCGACACTTTCGAAGGAAAAGTGGCCGGAAAGCTGACGTTTCCGCCGCGCGGGAGTGAGGGCTTCGGCTACGATCCGATCTTCATTCCCGAAGGCTTCGACATCACCTTCGGCGAAATGGATCCGGCCAAAAAACACGAGATGAGCCACCGCGCCAATGCGTTCCGCCAGCTCGTCGCCGCATGCTTCTCGTGAGGCAATCATGACGGCGCAGGGCGATGAAGGCTTCGGCCTTTATGTGCACTGGCCGTTCTGCCTGTCCAAATGTCCGTACTGCGACTTCAACAGTCACGTCGCGCAAAGTGTAGATCAGGACGCGTGGCGGCGCGCGCTGCTGACGGAACTTTCCTACTTCGCCGCGCGCACGCCCGATAAAATTCTCACCAGTATTTTCTTCGGCGGCGGCACGCCCTCGCTGATGGATCCGGCAACGACCGCTGCGATTATCGAGGCCGCCCGCGGGGCGTGGCGGACGGTGAACGATCTGGAAATCACGCTGGAAGCAAATCCGGGCACGGTCGACGCGGACCGGTTCACCGCGATCCATGCGGCAGGCGTCAACCGTCTGTCGATGGGCGTGCAGGCGCTGAACGATGCGGATTTGAAATTCCTGGGACGCCGGCATGGGGTCGCTGAAGCGCGGGCGGCCTGGCGTACGGCGGCGAAAATTTTTCCGCGCGTGTCGTTCGATCTGATTTATGCGCGGCCCGGGCAGAGTCCCGCCGCGTGGCGCACCGAGCTTGCCGAAGCGCTGCATGAAGTGCGTGATCACGGCATCACGCATCTGTCGCTCTATCAGCTGACGATGGAGGAAGGCACGGCAATGTTCGACGCGCATGCGCGCGGCGAATTTGCTTTGCCGAACGAAGAAGACGCAGCGGTGCAGTTCGAAGACACCCAAGAGATGTGCGAACGCGCCGGCTTCCCCGCCTACGAGATTTCCAATCATGCGGCCGAGGGCGCGTCCTGCCGGCACAATCTCACCTACTGGCGCGGCGGGGATTACGTTGGGGTGGGACCTGGCGCGCATGGGCGGCTGGTGGTGAACGGCCAGCGGCTCACCACCCGCCAGATCAAGGCCCCGGCGCTCTGGCTGAGGAAGGTCGAGGGGCAGCAGCACGGCACCCAGGAGGAATCGCCGATCTCGGCCGAAGAACGAGCGCAGGAGCTGGTGATGATGGGCCTGCGCGTGAACGAAGGCCTCGACCGGGCCCGCTTCGCCAGGTTGGCCGGCCGGCCGCTCGAAACTGTGGTCAATCCTGGGTCGGTCGAAAAGTTGGTCGCGGGAAGCTTCCTCGCCGATACCGGTTTGATCCTGCGGGCCACTCCTAGCGGGCGGTTGACCCTGAATGCGGTCTTACGCGAGCTGCTAGCCTAAATCGTACCTTAGCGGGGCGGTCTCGTTTTTAACGTTTATGAAGGCCGGCAACCCATTGATTTGAATGAAAAATATTCCGTTTGAGCGCGGACTTTAGCTTCTCAGGGAAAGTCTCAAGAGGAGGCCCGATCACACTGAAAAGCCGAAGCTTTTTGCCTTTTGTTTACGATTTGTATACTCTGTTTGGCGAGGATAAGCGTCACGTTTCCTTGCCGTACCGGGGTCTATGTATAACGCGCGTTTGGATGGGCTGACGGAGTACCCGTTTCAGCGCCTGGCCGCCCTTCTGGCCGGGATCGAACCTCCTATTGGCGAAAAGGGGGCTCTGCAGACAATCATGTCCATCGGCGAGCCGCAGCATGCGCCGCCCGCCCTTCTGCATACGGCCCTTGCGAGCGCCCAGGGCGACTGGGGCAAATACCCGCCCAACGCCGGAACGCCCGCCTACCGGAGCGCTGTGGCGGCCTGGTGCACCCAGCGGTTCAGTCTTCCTGCCGGATTTATCGACTCCGAGCGCCATATCCTGCCGCTGGCGGGCAGCCGCGAAGGCCTGTTCATGGCCGCTCAGCTCTGTGTCCCGCCCTTGAAGAACGGCGCCCCGCCCGCGGTGCTGATGCCCAACCCATTTTACCAAGTGTATTTCGGCGCCGCGGTGATGAACGGCGCTGAACCCGTGTTCGTGAGCGCAACCCGCGAGAGCGACTTCCAGCCCGATTATGAAGGCGTCGCGCCCGCCGATCTCGCGCGCACCGCGCTCGCCTATCTCTGCACGCCGTCGAACCCGCAAGGCACCATCGCGAGCCTCGCGCAGTTGAAGGCGGCCATTGCCCTCGCGCGCAAACACGACTTCGTGCTGGCGTGCGACGAATGTTACTCGGAGATCTATGACGCCGAGGCGCCCGCGGGCGCGCTTGCGGCTTGCGCCGAGATGGGCGAGGGCCTCAAGAATGTGCTCGTCTTCAATTCCCTGTCGAAGCGGTCGAGCGTGCCGGGCCTGCGCGCGGGTTTTGTCGCCGGCGACCCCGACCTCATCGCCAAGCTTTCCAAATTACGCGCCCATGGCGGCGCCGTGCAGCCGCTGCCGGTGATGGCCGCGGCCACCGCGCTGTGGAGCGATGAGGTGCACGTGCGCGAGAACCGCGCGCTGTACCGCGCCAAGAACGATGATGCCGCGCGCCTCTTCGGAGATCGCTTTGGATTTTACCGTCCCGCCGGCGGGTTCTTCCTGTGGCTGGATGTGAAGGACGGCGAAGCGGCCGCGAAAGCCCTGTGGCAGCGCGGCGGGATCAAAGTCCTGCCCGGCGCTTATCTGTCGCGCGCACAGAACGGCGTGAACCCCGGACACGCTTATATCCGTGTGGCTCTGGTGCACGACCGCGCCAAAGTCGAGGACGCCTTGAGCCGTATGATTCCGATTCTTGAAACGCTTTGAGTAGAAAATTCACCGCGAGGACATGTCATGACCGCCGCCGTCCGTAGCCAGAATGTGCCGTTCCTGCCGCCCGCATGGGCCGCGATGCTCAAGCGCGCCGCGCTGTTTGCCGCGGGTCTTGGCGTGGTGCTGTTGTGCACGGCCGCGCTGCTCGCGCTGATCAGTTATTCGCGGGACGATCCTTCGCTCAATACGGCAACGAGCCTCACGCCGCAGAACGCCCTTGGGTTTACGGGCGCGATCATGGCCGACGCGCTGTTGCAGACGGTGGGCCTCGGCGCGCTTGCTATTTTGCTGGCGATCGGCGCCTGGGGCGTACGCCTGATGAAGGGCGAAACGGTCGGCTGGCTGTGGTTGCGCACGGTTGCGGTGATCACGGCCTCGCTTCTACTCGCCGTCGGTCTCGAATTCGTTCCCGCGTTTGCGGCCTGGCCCATCGCGGCCGGCTTGGGTGGCTCGGCCGGTGAAATCCTTCTCAATCTGATTGCGGTGCATAGCGGCGCAACGCTTGGCCTTGCGCCCGTGGTACTCGGCCTCAGCGCCGCGACGAGCCTGATCGCCGCGACCGTCGGCGTTGGACTTCTGCTCTGGGCGATGACCGTGCGCTTTGCTGTGGCGGGCGCGGCCTGCGTTGCCCTTGCGCGTGGGGCCGCGCGCGCCAGCGTGTTCCTGGCCCGCGCCCCGCTTGCGCTGCTGGACCGGATGCCCAAAGCCGATCTCGCGCCTAAGCCCGTAAAGGCTAAGCGTACGCGTATCGAGCCCACGCCTTCGCCTGACCGCGAGGACGAAGCCGACGCGCCGGCGCAGGCCCGCGCGATCATCGACGCGGACGAGGACGAACACGAAGACGAAGAAATTGAGGAAGCCCCGCGCCGCGAGACCGCGGTGGTGGAAGTGCGCCAGAAGCCGGCCAAAGTTTCAAAGCGCGAAATGGCCGCGCGCCAGGGCGATCTGCTGCCTGCGGCGAAAAAAGGCTTCGAGCTTCCCCACCTCGATATACTCACTTCGCCCTCCTCACGCGTCGAGAAAATCGTCAGCAAGGAAGCCCTGGAAAACAACGCCCGGATGCTCGAGTCCGTGCTCGAAGACTTCGGCATCAAAGGCCAGATCATCAAGGTGCGTCCGGGCCCCGTCGTCACGCTGTACGAACTTGAACCCGCGCCCGGAACCAAGACCTCGCGCGTCGTCTCGCTGGCCGACGACATCGCCCGCTCCATGAGCGCGGTGGCGGTGCGTATCGCCGTCGTTCCGGGGCGCAGCGTCATCGGCATCGAACTGCCCAACGCTCACCGCGAAACGGTTTACCTGCGCGAACAACTCGCGACGGAAGAATTCGAGCGCAGCGAAGCCAAGCTCATCATGGCGCTCGGCAAGGACATCGGCGGCGCGCCGATCCTGGCCGACCTTGCGCGCATGCCGCACTTGCTGGTGGCCGGGACCACCGGCTCGGGCAAGTCGGTGGCCATCAACACCATGATCATGTCGCTGCTGTATCGCAACACGCCCAAAGACGTGCGCCTGATCATGATCGATCCGAAGATGCTTGAGCTGTCGGTCTACGACGGTATCCCGCATCTGCTGACGCCGGTCGTGACCGATCCGGGCAAGGCCGTCATGGCGCTGAAATGGGCCGTGCGCGAGATGGAAAACCGCTACCGCTCCATGTCGCAGCTCTCGGTGCGCAATATCACCGGCTACAACCAGCGCCTTGGCGAAGCGGCCAAGAGCGGCAAGACCCTGACGCGCACCGTGCAGACGGGCTTTGATCCGGGCACCGGCAAACCGACCTATGAGGAACAGGCGCTCGACCTAACGCCGTTGCCCTATATCGTCGTTATCATCGATGAAATGGCCGACCTGATGCTGGTCGCGGGCAAGGATGTCGAAGCGGCGGTACAGCGCTTGGCGCAAATGGCGCGCGCGGCCGGCATTCACGTCATCATGGCGACCCAGCGTCCGTCAGTAGACGTGATCACGGGCACCATCAA
>CANJEU010000105.1 GCA_947473445.1 Fidelibacterota bacterium
CATCGCGCCGCCGCTGCCCGAGACCATGACGGACGATATCGTCGTGCAGAGTCCGTCGGCCAGCCTCGGCCGATTCCTGCGCAAGGATATCAACCAGTTTCCGCAAGGCCGCTCGAAGTACCTCAAGGTGAAACCGGCGAAGGTCGCGATGATGCGCGCGGCCATGAACCTTCAGCGCGGCGAAAAGCTGGTGGGCATTTCCTGGGTCAGTAAGAACAAGACCATCGGCGGCAATAAGACGATCGATCTCAAGGAGTGGAAGGACATCCTGAGTACCCCGGGAGTCCGCTTTGTCGATCTTCAATATGGCGATACGTCGGAAGAGCGCGCGCAGTTCAAGAAGGAAACGGGTCTGACGCTGCACCATCTTGAAGGTCTCGACCTGACCAAGGATATCGACAGTCTCGCGTCGCTCATCGCGGCGTGCGACTTGACCATCACGGTTTCGAACACCACCGCCCATATCGCGGGCGCCATCGGCGCGCCGGTGTGGGTGTTGCTGCCGGCGAAGCTGGGTAAATTCTGGTACTGGGGCCATGAGGGCAAACGCTCGCTTTGGTACGAAAGCGCGCGAATCATCCGTCAATCCCATACCGAGACGCATGATTGGGGCCCGACCCTGGCGACCACGGCGCACCGACTCAGGTCGGCGCTCGGTCTGGTCTAAGTCACGCCCATGAATAAGGCGGCGGGAATTTCTGAACAGATTCAACGGGACCTGACGCTGTTCTTTTTCGCCCGAGGGAGCAATTGCTATAAGTCCGCGAGGTTTGGTTTGGCAGGTTCTTAACCTTTACAAACCATAAAGTGAGCATGAACCACATTCCTGATGTTCAGATGGCGCCGCACTTAACGGCCCTTCGGTGCTTATTCCTGGTAGCACTGCATCATGGCGTCCAGGTTCCGCCGGAAAAGCTGGCGGAAGCGGACGATTCCGACACAATGAAATCCGTGGTGCGCCTGTTCGCCGAACTCGGCATCTCGGCCAAGGTTCTCAAAAATCGAAAGTGGGACGATCTTCTTTCCCTGGGCAGTGCATATCCCGTCATGGCCGAGCAGAGCTCCGGCGGGTGGGTGATCGTCGCAAGCACGCTGCCGACGTCCGACGGCGGCACACAGGTCGCCGTTCTCAATCCGGCCACCGAGGCCACGGGCGTACAGCTTCAAAAACGTGAACGCTTCGAGGACACGTGGACCGGGCGGCTGATCCTCTGCAAGAAGAAGGTCAGGATCGTCGACGAAGACCAGAAGTTCGGCCTTCTGTGGTTCATGCCCGAGATCGTCCGGCAGGGCCGCTATTTCCGCGACGTCGCGATTGCCGCGATCATGACCACCCTGATCGCGTTCGCGACTCCGCTGCTGTTCCAGATCATGATCGACAAAGTGATCCCGCACCGCAGCTATCAGACGCTGCTGGCGGTCGTGGTTGCCTTCGTCGTGACGCTTATCTTCGATAGCGTGTTCCAATATCTGCGCCAGTACTTGATGGTGTTCGCCACCAACAAGATCGACGCCAAGCTGGCCTCGCGCACGTTCGCCCATCTGTTGCGGCTGCCGATGCACTTCTTCGAAAGCACAAGCGCGGGCGTGCTTTTGCGCCACATGCAGCAGACCGAAGGCATCCGCGGGTTCCTGACGGGGCGCCTGTTCCAAACCATTCTCGACACCATCACGATCCCCATTCTGCTCGTGGGTCTGTTCATGTACAGCGCCACGCTCACTTTTGTGGTGCTGGCGTTTACAGCCGCGATGGGCGCCGTCATCGGTATCCTGATCCCGACCTATCGCCGTTATCTGAAGGAACTTTACGCCGCCGAAGGCGCGCGGCAGGCCGATCTGGTCGAGACCATCCACGGCATGCGCACGGTCAAATCGCTCGCGCTTGAAACGCAGCGTCTGCGGTCGTGGGACGCCAAAGTCGTCCAGTCCGTGCGCCGCCGCGCCGCGGTCGGATACTTCGGCGCCGCCGCCGGCACGCTGACGAACTCGCTGCAGCAGATCATGCAGATGTCCATCCTCGGCATCGGTGCGTTCCAGGTGTTTGAAGGCAATATCACCATGGGCGCGCTGGTCGCGTTCAACATGCTGTCAGGCCGCGTCACGGGCCCGTTGGTGGCCATCGTCTCGCTCGTCAACGAGTACCAGCAGACGGCGCTCTCCATCAAAATGCTCGGCCACGTCATGGATCATCCGGCCGAGCGCGATCCCAATTTCCGCGGCATTCGCCCGGTCATCACCGGCAAGCTCGAAGTGTCGAACGTGACTTTCAAGTATCCCAACACGGTCACGCCGGCGCTCGATCGCATTTCGTTTACCGTGGAAGAGGGACAGGTCATCGGCATCGTGGGCCGTTCGGGCTCGGGCAAGACCACCATCACGCGCCTTATTCAGGGCATTCATGCCGCCCAGGACGGGCTGATCCGCCTCAACGGCACCGACATCCGGCACGTCGACTTGACCCACTTGCGCCGCTCGATCGGCGTCGTGCTGCAAGACAATATGCTGTTCCGCGGCACCATCCGCGAGAACATCGCCGCGGGCAAACCCGACGCCTCGCTGAACGAAGTGATGGAAGCGGCCCGTCTTGCCGGCGCCGACGAGTTCATCGATCGGCTGCCGCTGTCCTATGAAACGCACGTCGAGGAAAGCGCATCGAACTTCTCGGGCGGCCAGCGCCAGCGCATTGCCATCGCGCGCGCCCTGATCTTGCGTCCGCGTCTGCTGCTCTTTGATGAAGCGACCAGCGCGCTCGATCCGGAAAGCGAAGCCATCGTGCAGAAGAACCTGAACGAGATCGCCAAAGGGCGCACTTTGATCGTGGTCTCGCACCGCTTGTCGTCGCTGGTGCAATCGGACGCCATTCTTGTGCTCGATCGCGGCGCCGTCGTCGACTACGCGCCGCATAACGTGCTTATGCAGCGCTGCGAAATTTACAGCCACCTGTGGAACCAGCAGATGGGGCACCTCGAGAATGCTTAAGAGGTTGACCCCGCCCATCAAAAGCCTGACGGACCGCGCGCGCGACGTACGCCGGCGCGTGCTCGACCAAGCCGGCTTGCTGATCGAATCCAAGCCGGTGCTGCCCGAAGCCATCGCCTATCAGGAGCCGGTCGACGAGATCGCCGAAGAGCTTCCCCCGCGCTCGATGCGCTCGATCCACTACATCATGGTCGGGATGTTCCTGACGATTATTCTCCTCGCGGCCATCATCAAGGTGGACATCGTGGTCGTGGGGACCGGGCGCCTCATGACCGAAGTGCCGCCGGTGGTCTTGCAGCCCATGGGCACGACGATTATTCGCGAACTCAAGGTCCGGCCGGGCGATTCGGTCCACAAGGGCCAAGTGCTGGCGACGCTCGATCCGACGTTCGCCCAGGCCGACCTTGGCGCACTGACCGCCCAGCAAAGAACATTGGTCGCGCAGGTTCGCCGCCTGCAGGCCGAACTCAACAACGAGGCTTTCGTCGCCACCGGCACCATGACACCCAGCGACCAGCTTCAACTGACCTTGTACGAGCAGCGCAAATCGCAGTACGCCGCCCAGCTCAGGGTGTTCGACGAAGAGATCGCCCGCCGCGAGGCCAATATCCGCACGACCGAAGATCAGCGCGATTCCCAGGCCAAGCAGCTTGTGATCGCCAGGGACATCGAAGGCATGCGCTCGCAGATGTTCGCCAAGGAAGTCGGCTCGCGGCTGAATTTCCTGAACGCGCAAGCGGCCCGCATGCAGATCGAACAGTCGCACCTCGATTCGGCCAATCGGCTGACCGAGCTGCGCCACGACCTTCAATCCAAGCGCGCCGAGCGCCAGGCTTTCGTCGATGGTTGGCGTCAGAAGATTCTTGAGGACCTCGTGACCGCCCGCACCACCAATGAGCAGGTCGGGGAAGGGGTCTCGAAAGCCTCGCTGATCAACGACTTAGTTGTTGTTACGGCGCCGTCGGACGGCATCATCCTCGATATCCCCAAGCGCGCGCCCGGTTCGATCATGCGCGAAGGCGAGCCCCTGATCACCATCGTGCCGACCGGTTCGAAGATGATTGGCGAAATCATGGTTAATTCCAAAGACGTAGGCTACGCCAAACCCGGCCATCATGTGGTCATCAAGGTCGACAGCTTCTCCTACCAGCGCCATGGCATGCTGGAAGGGAAACTCTTGTCGATCAGCGAAGAGTCCTATATCGGCGGGGCGGCGGGAAACCCGAACGCGGTCGTGCCGCAGGCGTCGTCGACCGCGAGCGGTGCTTTTCACAAAGGCTTCGTGGAACTGACCAAGACAGAGCTCGACAATCTGCCCGAAGGTGCGCGTCTGATCCCGGGCATGACCATGAGCGCCGAGATCAAGGTCGGGACCCGCAGCGTTTTGGGATACTTCCTCAATCCCATCACGCGAGGTCTGAGTGAGAGCATCCGGGAGCCTTGATGTAAGTAGATTCACGGTCTTTATTTCTAGGCCGTGGATGTGAAATTAAGAGAAGGTCGACTCGCAAATTCTGAGGTGATGGAGCGAAACGGTTAGAAATAAAGGGGGCTGTTCTTTTCAGGGTGCCCTAAGAGCGCGGCGGTTATTCGCGTAGTAGGACCGCTATATATGCGCCAGCACCAGAATCATCCCACAAGTTATTGAGTTTGTTATTGTTTTTAAGCGGATTGAAATAAGCGTTTACCGTAACAAAAACGCATTCAACTTTTGCTTGTCGATACTTGCCGACTGAGCTAAAACGACACCGGGTGACAGGAGGGTGAAATGCCCTCTCATAGTTTTTGAAGCGTCTCTAGAATGGAGATCGGGGTATGTTAATCGTCAGCCAATCCGCGTGCGCGCGGAGCCGCGTTTGCACGCAGCGATTCAATCCTCCTTCGGTATCTGTTCAGATTCGCGCTTCCCAGCGGAGTGACGCGTAATGGCACAGATGACCGAAACCCAGGTCCAGGCTCTTTCCTCGACCGACATCACCGGATTGACCACCGTCTTCATGGAAGGGCGGACGTCGACGGAGCTTGGCTACTTCAGCCTGCTCCAATTCCAGCATTTCACGTCGACGCAACTCGGGTCGATCACGACCACCGCGATCGTGGGCATCAGCACCACGAATATGAACGCGCTGACGAGTTCGCAGCTCTCGGGAATTTCCTCGACGCAGCTTGGCGCCTTCACGGCGACGCAGCTCGGAGCGCTCTCGAATAATACGATCGGTAACATCACGACGTCGCAGATCAGCGGCCTCACGGGCGCAGAAATCGGCGGCTTTACGTCGACGCAGTTCACCTTCCTGTCGACGGTGGTGCTCGGCAGCCTGACCGCGACGCAGCTTGACAGCGTGAGAACGCAGCAGCTGTCGGCCCTGACGACCACGGCCTTCCGCTCCTTCACCTCAACCCAGTTCGCCGGCCTTGCAACGACGCAGATCGCCGCGTTCTCCAGCACGACGATGACGGCGCTGTCGAGCTCGCAGCTGTCGGGCTTCACGTCCTCGCAGATTGGGTCGCTAGCCCCGGGCGTCCTCAACGCCATCGAAACGACGGTCTTCTCCGGCCTGAGCAGCACGCAGATCGCGGGCCTCAAGACCACACAGATCGCCGCGCTGGCCACCAGCCGTTTCGGCGCGCTCAATTCAACACAGATCAGCGGCTTCACGACCCTTCAGTTCGGCGCGATCAGCACGGTGAATATCGCCGGCATGACGACGTCGCAATTCTCGGGCGTGACGTCCTCCCAGCTGGGCGCCATGAGCGGCGCGCAGCTCAATGCGCTTTCGACCACGATTATTGCCGGCCTCACGACCTCGCAGCTGTCCGGATTCGCGTCCGCCGACATCGCCGCGCTGTCGACCACGCAGATCAACGCGCTGACCACCACGCTGGTCTCAAACCTGACCGCGACGCAGCTTGACGGCCTCAGCGCCACGCAAGCCAGCTCGTTCACGACCACCAACTTTGGCGCCCTGACCTCGACGCAGCTTGCCAGTCTCACCGGCACCGTCATCAGCGCTTTCGGCACCACAACTCTGGCCGGCATGACGACGGGCCAAATTTCGGGCCTGAACGCCACCCAGATCGGCGCCTTGACCTCGACCGCGGTCAACGCGCTTGCGACCAACGTGCTCGCGTCACTGACGTCCGGGCAGATCGACGGCTTCAATTCGACCCAGATCCGCAACTTCACGACGACCGCTTTCGGCGCTCTGACGTCCACGCAGTTGGGCAGCATGAGCACGGTGCAGGTTGGCGCCATCAGCACCACCACAATCGCCGGCATTACGACGTCGCAGTTCTCGGGTCTGTCCTCGACCCAGATCGCCGCCCTGTCGAACACGCAGCAGGCGATGCTGAACACCACGACTCTGGCCGGCATGACGACGGTGCAGCTGTCGGGCCTGCGGTCTTCGGACATCGCGGCGCTCACCACCGCTCAGTTGAACGGCCTGACCACGACGCTAATTGCCAACCTGACGGCAACCCAGCTCGACGGTCTGACCACGACGCTTGCCGCGTCCATCTCGACGCAAAACTTCGGCGCGCTGACCTCGACGCAGATCAGCGGCATGACGGCCACGCAGCTCAACGCGATTTCGACCACGACCTTTGCCGGTCTCACGACCGGTCAGCTCTCGGGTCTGACCGCGACGACGATCGCCGGCCTGACCACCACCGCGATCAACACGTTCAGCACAACGCTGTGGGCGCACCTCTCGAGCACCCAGCTGAACGGTCTGACCTCCTCGCAAGTGCGCGGCCTGTCGACGGCCTCGTTCGGCGCGCTCAGCTCTTCGCAGCTCAGCAGCTTCAGCACGACGCAGCTCACCGCGCTCAGCACGACCGTGCTCGCCGGCATGACCAGCTCGCAATTCTCGGGTTTGACTTCAGGCCAGGTCAGCGCCTTCACCGACACCCAGCAAGCGATGATCAGCACGGCTGTGATCGCCGGCATGACGACGGTTCAGCTCTCGGGCCTCAACTCGGGCGATATCGACGCGCTCACCACGACGCAGATCAACGCGCTCACCACGACGCTGATTGCCAACCTGACGTCGACACAGCTCGACGGCCTGAGCGTTACGCTCGCGGCCGCCCTCTCGACACAGAATTTCGGCGCGCTTACGTCCACCCAGATCGGCAGCCTGACGGCCACCCAGATCTCGGGCTTCTCGACCACGGCGATGGGCGGCATTACCACCTCGCAGTTCTC
>CANJEU010000106.1 GCA_947473445.1 Fidelibacterota bacterium
GAGCGGCGTCCACACCGGGGCCGTGGATGTGATTTGTAACATGATCCTTGAGTTCCCACGCGCCGCTCGGCGCGCGGCGCCAAATCGCCGGATCGCGGTGCTCGTCGATCAGACCCCAGAATTCGTCGGCGCTCATGCCCAGCCAGGACAACAAGAGGGGCGTATCGCTCGGCGTTACATTCCCGAAGCGCTCGATCAGGGCTGCGCCCTCTTCGCGGGTCAGGCGCTTCAAGCGCAGTTCGCGCGAGGCGTGATCGGTCACTTTGCCGAAGCCCCACTTGCGGAACTTGATCTCGTCATGGACTCCCGAATAGTGAAAACAATCGACGTCGTTGTAAGTGTCGAAAGTGCGCTGCTGCGGGGCGGTTTCATATTGGTACGCTTTGATCATCTGTTCGTGCTGCGCTTTCGAGTCCCAGCGGATGTAGTTGCCGAGATAGATTCCGCGCACGCCGATCTGCTCGAGTTCCTTGTCGTGCGGATAGATGAACTGCTCGACATCGGCGATAGATATATTTTTTGACCGCGCGACCAGGTCCTCAGCTTCCAGACCCATCACGTCGTGGTCCTTCCGGTACCGGCGCGTCATTTCGACTTCGTCGAGATGCGAATACATGCCGACCTGATCCAGACCCTGGTGCGCGCCCCAGATGATCAGCGGAATTTTGAAACGCACGGCGACCTGCACAGGAAACACGCTATGTCCGGCCAGGATGTGCCAATACATGCTGCCCAAGTGCTTCAGCGTCTCACGGGTGATCCGCTTCGCGCGCTCTGGACTCACCGTCATCGCCATCGCGTCGCACCCGAGGTAGGTACGCAGGTAGGATAGCTGGCGGATACCGACGGGCGTATTGTATTGCCTGTTATAGGACACGACCAAAGGGTTCAGTCGCAGAACGTTCTTCACGAAGTGAACGATGAAGTGGGAATCGCGCGCTCCACTCACCGGAATGATGCAGTCGTGAATCGTACGGGTCTTGTTCCGGTACGCGTCGGCGATCTTTTGCAGTTTGCCAAGGCGCAGGTCCCAGTCCAGCGAATCCTTCTCCTCATGCACACGGCAACCGCTGCAGATGCCCTGTTCGTCGAAGGTGATGCCGAGCGGGTGGTTCGCCGGATAATAGCAGCGGACACAGTACTTCAAATGACTTCCTCATGGATGCGCACGAAGAGGAGATCTTCGAGAAGCTCTTCGTCTTGGCGCTGCAGCCGCCCGTCGGCATCGAAGCCCGCGTTCTCGTAGGCGGCGGTGCTGTCGATGCGAAGATCGACGCCAGCTTGCGCCAGCTGGCGCTTGATCAGCGCAACGCTGTGTTCTGTATAGGTAAAGATGTTGCCCGCGGCGACCGCGTTCGCTCCGGCCTTGAGGGCGTCGGCGAAGTGGCTTGCGTGCCCAGCGCCGCCCAGCACGATCAGCGGAATGTCCGCTGCGGCACGGACGCTGCGCAGCAAGGCTAGGTCGTAGCCGGCCTTGCGGCCGTCCTCGTCGATCGAGTTGATCAGCACTTCGCCTGCGCCGGCGTTCTGAGCCGCGGCTGCAGCTGAGGCGGGCGTCAGGTTTCGCGCGCGCGTGCCGCCGTGGCTGAACACTTCGTGGCCGGCCTTCGTGCGGCGCGCGTCGATCGATGCCACCATGCACTGATTGCCGAAGCGAAGCGCGCCTTCGGTGAGGATCGCCGGATTATCGAGCGCTGCGGTATTGATAATCACCTTATCGGCGCCGCCATGTACGATATCATGGGCCTGATCGATGGTGGTGATCCCGCCGCCCGCCGCGATCGGCACATGGCACCGCAACGCGCAGCGTTTCAGCATGGCCGTGTCGAACCCGCGGCCCTCGCGTGTTGCCGCGATATCGAGCAACGCGATTTCGTCAACGCCGTAGCTGTCGAGGAACTCGACGCTCACTTCGGGGCGGCCGATGGGGAGATAGCGCTCAAACCCGATTGACTGGACGGCCCAACCGTCCTTAACAGCGACGACGCCGATGATGCGCGGTTTAAGCATGGTGGCCGCCGTTCAGAGCCTGAACGCGCGACTTCACGAAGTTCGCGAAGTTCCGTAATAGGACAAGGCCGTTGCGCTGGCTCTTTTCGGGATGGAACTGCGTCCCCCAGATATGGCCCGACTGAATGGCGCCGGTGACGCGGCCGCCGTAATCGCACTCCGCGGCGATCAGCGAATCGTCGCATTCCATCGCAAAGCTGTGATCATAGTAGAAGTGCGCGCCATCGGCGATGTTGGTGAACATCTCCGGGCGCGACGTGCGGGTCGTATTCCAACCTACATGCGGAATTCTCACGCCCGGCTTGGCGGTCATTTCGCGCACGTTTGCGCGAATCCAGCCTAGGCCCTTATGGAGACCCTGCTCGGTCGAATCCTCGGCCAGAAGCTGCATGCCAAGACAGATGCCAAGGAACGGTGTCTTATGGCGCAGGACTTTCTCGGTCAGCGGTTCGACGATCTGCAATTCGTTCAGACGGTCCATTGCCGAAGCGAAAGCGCCGACCCCGGGCAGGATGATGCCGCGCGCTTGCGCAATCTCGGAGGCGCTGCTGGCAATCTTGAAGGGAACCCGCAGGCTCGTAAGGGCATTACCCACCGAGCCCAGATTCCCTGCGCCGTAGTCGATCAGCGTGATGGCATGGGCCGCGTCAGCCGTAGTCACAAAGAAGCTCCCACTTACCGTTCGGACCGGCCTGCCAGATGTCGGGATTGCGCATCCGTTCGGCCGCGCTCCAGAACTCGCTTTCAGGAATGCCGAGATAGGCGCAGAAAGCGCTCACATACGAAGCATCGCAGATGCCGTCGTATTTCTTCATCAACTCAATCGCCTCGGCGCGCGTCATCTTGTTCGGCGCGCCGATCTTGGCGTGAATGCTTTCGATGCACTGATCGTTCACATGCCCGAAGCCCAGCTTCAGGAACTTCAAATACTGATTGACGAGCCGGAAGTCGTCATCGACGCCGGTGAAGCCCCAAAGGTCCCCGTTCTTTTCCGGGCCGCCCTCGCGGGGCTTCAGCCCTTTGGACTGCGCCCAAATGCCGTTGGTGTATCCCGCCCAATCCTCGATGTAGTAGCCGAGGTATTGGATACGCAGGTTGGCGCGGTCCATATGGTCGTCGGACGGATATTTGAAGAAATGCACGTCATGGGGCGAGATGTCGTTCGCCAGCAGGCCCGAGACATCGCCTCCGCCGACGGTGTTGGACTGCTTCATGCGCGAGGCATCGCCGTCCGAGCGGCCGTGCCTCTCCCCGATGGTATGCACCGGGTTCTCGCCCAGGAAGACCAGCGGAATCTGGTAGGCGATCGCGACATGGATCGGGATGGAATACAGCGCCATATCCGTGTGTTTGCAGATGTTCGTATAGCGCGCGAAACAGCGCTTCATCACGCGCTTCCAAGCTTGCGGATTGATGCCGACCGTCAGGGTGTCGAAGCCGTGCGCAATCAGGTTCGAAAGGTTGTCCGCGCCGCGTTCGGCCATCTGCTCGGGCGGGTAGACGCTGCTGACGAGCAAGGGGTTGAGCCCCAGCTCGTCGCGGGCGAAAAACGCCTGGCGCATACTGTCCTTGCCGCCGCTGACGGTGACCATGCAGTCATAGGCGCCGCGGCAGTTGGCCCGGCCCCAATCGGCGATTTCACGGATCTCGCGCCGTCTCTGCTCCCAATCGACCGCCACCTTCGTGCGTTCGTTCTGGCACACCGGGCAGAGACCTTCGGCGTCGAAGAAAATATTCGGCCGCGTGTCGGGATTAACGCAATTCTTACAGAGCTTCACGATTGTTCCAGTCCGGCTCCACCGTGAAAGTGAATACAGCTAAATGGCCGGTGAGCGAAAGAGCCTTAAAATCCAGCCGCATTACGTTTCGGAAAGGCCGCCGGGCCTCTCAAAGAGCATAAAATCATGTGCTTGGCGGCTAGCCAAGGTTTGACAACGGGGTGGTATTTTGGCGAATGTGCAGTCCTCTTCATTGAAGTCAGCAGGGTGCTATGGACGAAAAGCAACAAGGGTTGGTGCTCACCGCCGACCAAGTCAACGCAATGCTCAAAATCGTCCAGAAGAACCCCCGCGATCTCTTGCTGAGCGAAGGGTGCCGCAAGTTCCTGGCCCTCGACCGCTGGCAAAAGAGTGACCGCCATTTGCGCGTCCATTCCGACACCGACGAGGGGGTCATGCCCGGGACCATCACCCATAACCGTAAGGAGCTCGAGAAGGACGACTTCGGTTCATCCCGCCGCACCCTACGGCTGCTCAATCCGCTGAGTTCCCTGGAGCCGGTGTTTTCGTTGGCCGGCAAGCTCAAGGTACTGTCGATTGGACCGCGCACGGAGATGGAGATTTTCCATCTTATGGCCATCGGTTTTGCGCTGCCGAATATTCACGCGGTCGATCTGATCGCCTGTTCGCCGCTCATTGATACTGGCGACATGCATAAGCTGCCGTACCCGGACCGGATGTTCGACGTGGTCATTTCCAGTTGGGTGATCGGCTACAGCAACACGCCCCAGAAGGCGATCGACGAGATGGTGCGCGTTTGCAAGCCCGGCGCACTGGTGGCCATCGGTCTCACCTACGAGCCTACGATCGAGCGCGGCGTCGTCGAACACGCGCCTACCGACATCGTCGGGTCCAACTACGGGTCTTCGGGCGAACTCCAGACCCTGCTCGGCCCCAATCTTGGCCGCGTGTACTTCGAGCAGGATCTCGACGGCGGCAAGGGGGGCGTGATGCTGATCGCCAGCGTCAAGCGCTAGGCGGGCCGAAAACTAGCTGTACATCAGGCGCGTTGCGTAACGCACCAAGGGATCGATCTTGGCGTTGTCCGTTTCGATTCCGGGCGGAAAATCGAGGGTGCTGCGCGGCGTCGGCACGAAGCGCTCGTTGTATTTTGGAAGCGTCGAAAAGACGATTTCGAACACAATACGCTTGCCTGACAAGGGCGCAGTGCCCTTATGCAGGCCACGCGTATCTTCAAGGAAGCACATGCCTTGTGGGCCGGTGAACTCCATCATGGCGTCGCCGAAGTAATACTGCACTTCGTCGTCTTCCTTGCGATGCTGTTCCATCCAGTGCCAGAACTTCTGGTGAAGGTGCGGATTGGATCCAAATTTCTGCGCCGCTAACGGCGCGAGGATCTCGATCTCATGCGTTTGCGGCACAAATGCATGAGGGCCGGTCGTCGTCGACACGTCCGTCAGGTAGCAGAACATGTTGCACGAGCGAAAATCGCCGCGGTCGTGATGGTAGGTCTGCATACCCGCGGCGGCGAGTTCGACCGGGAATGACCACCACATCGACACGCTCGAGATCGTCGGCGGCGCGCCCAAATAAGCCGTGATCAGCTTAATCAGCTCGTGATTGTTGACGGCACGGTAAATTGCCGGGCAGCGGCAGATGTCGGCCGTCTTGTAGTGCCCAAAACGCGCGTCGGGCGGCAGGTCCTCCACGAAGGCCTCACCGGGCTTATGCACTTCGTCGAAGCCGCCGAACTTCACCTTCTTGTCTTTGATGTACTCGTAAACCTCGGCGATATCGGCTTTCGAGAGGAGGTCGTCGATAACGGCGTAGCCTTGCGTTCGCAGGCTATTCACGGCGACCTTCGTGGCCGGGGAGATGGTTGTGTCGGCCCCGGCTAGGGCAGGAGCGGCGGCGCGGTTCACGAACTTCGCGATGGCGAGCCCTAAACTGTCGCGCGCCTGTTTGTTGAGGCCGCCCTTCAGAAGCGCGAACATCAGGTTCTGGAGGTCCTCGCCCCGGCGCAGGAAGTCAGGGTGGATGATCGGGCTGGCATTCATGGATGGTGTCTATCGCCGAGGTTGCGGGGCCCGCCCGTAAGGGCGCACATTTCAAGGCCGGATTTTATACGGTTTGCCGCGTCTGCGACAACGCCGAAATGGCAGCGCGATCAGATTGCAATTAAGACAACCAGGTTGCGGGACGTGCCCCATATAGGCCCCATTCCTTGACTTTTCGGCCAAATCCAATCATAGCCCATGAGCGACGCGCGTTCGCGCGTTAGATGTCAATTCCCGAGAGTGAACATGACCAACAGTCAACCCGCCGGCGCCTTCCAAACCGAGCAAGAGAAGTTCTGGCACGGCGAGTTCGGTAGTGAATATACCGAGCGGAACACCACCGATCAGTACGTTCACGAGAATTCTGTTTTCTTCAAAAAGATGTTCGCCCTCGCCGGGGGCAATCCCGGTTCGGTGCTCGAACTTGGGTCCAACTCCGGCGTCAATTTACGCGGCATTTCGGCCATCGACGCGAACATCGCGTTGTCGGCGGTCGAGATTAACCCGCATGCGGCCGAGGTGCTCAAGTCGCACCTGCCGAAGGCCGAAGTGTTCCAGCAGTCGTTGCTCGACTTCAAGACCGACAAGCGCTGGGACCTCGTGTTCTGCAAGGGCGTGCTGATCCATATCAACCCCGAGCACCTCAGCCAGGCCTACGAAACTCTATATCGCCACAGCGCCAAATACGTCCTTGTGGCGGAGTATTACAATATCTCGCCCATGGAGATGTCGTATCGCGGCCACACTGGAAAGCTTTACAAGCGCGATTTCTGTGGGGAGATCATGGCGAAGTATCCCGATCTCACGCTGATCGACTACGGCTTCATCTACCATCGTGACGCCTTCTATAAGAACTACGACGACGTCACTTGGTTCTTGATGAAAAAAGGCCGCTAGCCCGCCCGTCATGGCAAGCGCCCCGGACATCGAGACCGAGCGGTGCTGGCTACGGCCGTTTTCCGAAGTCTATCTGACCGAACGCTACGTCGCTTGGCTCGGCAATCCCGACGTTGTCCGTCACAGCGATCAGCGTCATCGCCGGCATACGATGGACTCATGCCGGGCCTATATGCAGTCGTTTGAAACCGGGCCCCATTTTTTCATGGCGATTGTCGCTAAAGACCCCGCCCTGGGCCATGTCGGCAATATCAATGCCTACGTCGATGTCCATAACGCGGTCGCCGACATTGGCATTTTGGTAGGCGAGAGATCGGTTTGGGGCCGAGGATACGGCAGCGAGGCCTGGGGCGCGTTCGCGAAATTTCTGCTTAAAGATCGCAACCTGCGCAAGGTCACCGCCGGCACCATGTCCGTCAATCACGGCATGCTTGGGATCATGCGCCGAACGGGGATGAACATCGAGGCCACGCGGCGCCGGCAGGC
>CANJEU010000107.1 GCA_947473445.1 Fidelibacterota bacterium
AAGTGCAGAGCGGGTATATCCACGCGACGGCTCCCGGCGGCCTCAAGGGCGCCAACAT
Source organism: Fidelibacterota bacterium (assembly GCA_947473445.1). GTDB lineage: Bacteria > Pseudomonadota > Alphaproteobacteria > Rhodospirillales > Rhodospirillaceae > SHVO01. The sequence goes on from CANJEU010000107.1 coordinate 59, forward strand.
CGTCTTCCCGAAAGTCACGGTTGGCGGCACCGAGAACCTGCTCATGGCCGCCGCGCTGGCAAAAGGCGACACGGTGCTCGAAAACGCCGCCCGCGAACCTGAAATCGGCAACCTCGTCGACTGTCTCAACGCCATGGGCGCGGACATCACCGGCATCGGCACCGGAACTTTACGTATCAAGGGCGTCGCAAAGCTGCACGGCGCGCGCGTGCCCGTCATCGCCGACCGCATCGAAACGGGCACTTACGCCATCGCCGCCGCCATCACGCGCGGCAAGGTAAAGCTCACCGGTACGCGCTACGAACTTTTGGACTCCGTCTTTGCCGCCATGCGCCAGGCCGGCGTGAAGATCGAACCGGGCGAAAATTCCGTCACCGTGTCATGTGAAGACGGCCTCAAAGGCGTCGATGTGATGACCGAACCTTATCCCGGATTCCCCACGGATATGCAGGCCCAGTGGATGGCCCTCATGGCCACGGCCGACGGCGCCTCCATGATCACGGAAACCATTTTCGAAAACCGCTTCATGCACGTGCCCGAACTCACCCGCTTCGGGGCCGAGGTCAACGTACACGGCTCGTCGGCCATCGTGCGCGGTCGCAAGAAACTCTCGGGCGCCCCGGTGATGGCGACGGACCTGCGCGCCTCGGTCTCCCTCATCCTCGCCGGCCTTGCCGCCGAGGGCGAAACACTCGTCAACCGCGTCTATCACCTCGACCGCGGCTACGAACGCCTCGAAGAAAAACTCAGCGCCTGCGGCGCCCACATCGAACGCATCACCAGCGGCTAACGCCGGATCAAGTTCGGTGAACGCAAACCTCCCCCATTCTCCGCCAAAACCCCACCCCTTCCCTGGGGAGAGGCAGGGGTGGGGGGAGCCACAAACTCCCGCCTCTCGCTCCCGCCCATGAGCGACACGTCTAATTTTCCCGGCAAATCCATTCTGCGCATCGAGCTCGACGAACGCTCCTTCCTGCGCCGCCGCCCCGAAGTCGAACACGAACGCGAAGTCGCCCTCTTCGATCTCCTGGAAGAAAACACCTTCTGCCTGAAAGGCGAGGGGGCCTGCGCCGGCCCCTACCACTTACGATTGGCCCTTCGCGACGACCGCCTCATCATCGATGTGCGCGACACGACTGATGCGCCCCAGAAGGAACTCACTCTCCCCACGCGCCCCTTCCGCGCCGTGATCAAAGATTATTTCCTGGTGTGCGAAAACTACTTCGACGCCATCAAAACCTCATCGCCTTCGCAGATCGAAGCGATCGACATGGGCCGGCGGGCCCTGCACAACGAGGGCGCCTTGATGCTCGAAGAACGCCTGCGCGACCACGTCGACCTCGACTACAACACCTCGCGCCGCTTCTTCACCCTCCTCTGCATTCTCCACATGCGGGGCTAAGCGGAATGCAAATCCTTCCCGCCGCCGTCCTCTTCTGCTGCAACCTCAACGAGGTCCGCTCGCCCATGGCCGAGGGCATCATGAAGCGCTTCCACGGCAGCCGCGTCTTCGTCGATTCCGCCGGCATCCAGGAGGGCGCCCGCGATCCCTTCATGATCGAAGTCATGCGCGAAATCGGTGTCGACATGTCCCGCCATCAGCCCAAGCGCCTGCGCGACCTCGACACGGACTCCTTTCAGCTCGTCATCGCGCTCTCCCCGCACGCGCGCGACACGGCGGCCGAGCTCACGCGCTACACCCACTGCGAACTCCGCTCCTGGGACATTCCCGACCCCACCCTCATCGAGGGATCCCGCGCGGTGCGCCTGGCCGCTTACCGCCAAGTCCGCGACCTCCTCCAACAAAAAATCCTCGACCTCTTCCCCCAAGAAGATATCTAGGCGCGCGAGACGGCGTCGCACGCTTTTTCGATTTTCACGTCATCCTGGGCGCATGCCCAGGATCCAGAGTTTTCAATCTCTAATCAGCTGCCGCTTCCACCGGGGAGCGCGGCACACTTCATCACCCGGCAACCCTGGATGCTGGGCATGCGCCCAGCATGACCAAAAACCAAACTGACCACGCCTGTACCCCTCAGAATTAAAAACCGATAGACTCCCCGCGCACGTATCGATCGCCCTCACCAAGGACCCACCCCATCTCCACCCCCGCCAAATTCATCCTCGCCTCCGCCTCGCCGCGCCGCCTCGCGCTGCTCGAACAGATCGGCCGCATGCCCGACCTCGTCGCGGCCACCGCCATCGACGAAACCCCGCGGCCTGCGGAAACCCCGCGCGAACTCGCCGGCCGCCTCGCGCTTGCTAAAGCCCAAGCCGCCGCGCTGGCCCATCCCGGCGCGCTCATCCTTGCGGCGGACACCGTCGTCGGCTGCGGCCGCCGCATCCTCGATAAACCTGCGGACGAACGCGCAGCCCGCGCCTGCCTCAAACTGCTCTCCGGGCGCCGCCACCGCGTCTACGGCGGCATCGCCGTGATCGCGCCAAGCGGCAAAGCGCTCACCCGCCTTGTCATGACGCAGGTGATGTTCAAGCGGTTGAGCGATGTCGAGATTGACGCCTACATCTCATCAGGCGAATGGCGCGGCAAAGCCGGCGCTTACGCGATCCAAGGCGCCGCCGGCGCTTTCGTTCCGTGGATCAACGGCTCTTACACCAATATCGTCGGCTTGTGCTTGTACGAGGCCGCGAAGCTGCTGGATGCGGCTTCGCCCTAAAGCGCTAAGCGATTCGCTGCGCGATGATCTGATAGCCGCGATGCAGGATCGCCATCTGCTTACCGTAGAGGGACAGGAAGTAATCGATCGCCGCTTTCACCCGCGTCTCAGGCGCTTGGTCCGGGCGCCCGCCTTCATAGTCGTCCCAGATCACGATCGTCCCCGGCGCGCTCAACCGCCACATCATCAATGAATCGATGACCACGTCATCGCGGAAGTGGCTGCCGTCCACATAGATAAGGTCGAACGGTTCGACTTTCCCCTTAATCAAATCATGGAGCGCGACGACAGATTCCGCTGCGATTTTAGTTACGCGCGCGCCGTAGGATTTCGTGTTTTTGTCGAACCGTGCTTCCGCCAGGTGCAGCGCGGGATTGGTGCTGGTGCCGCCGCCGGCGAAGGCGTCGATACAAGTGATGCTGGCGTTACGGAAGAATTCCAGAAAGAAAATCGCCGACCGGCCTTCCCATGATCCGACTTCCAGGATGCGCGTGACCTTCTCGCGGCGGTCGGCGAATACGCGGCACCAGTTGGGGAAGTTCCCAGAGGTCCAATCCGTTGAGAAATCCTTGCCGGCAAACCAGAATTCCATTTCGGTTGGGTTGAACATGGAAACTCCCGGAGCCGTTACTTAAAGAACTGGGTGTTCAGGTAGACGGCATCGCCTTGCAGCAATTGCCCGTCTTCATGCGTGTAAAGGTCGTACAAATTATAAAGGCGGAAGCCGGCACCGCGCAGGAATGCGTCCACATCGGCGAACAAGGGCTGCCCGTCGTAGACTTCTGCGAACATAGCCTCGAGTTCGATGATTTTAGTGCTGCGCAGAAGCGCATCGCCGCAGCCCCTCAGGGCTGCGAGTTCACCGCCCTGCAGATCAAGCTTCAGGATGTCGATATGCGGCGTGAAAACGGCCTCTCTGAGGGCCACCACTTGCACCTCGACCGCTCGTTTCACCGCGACCTTGCCGCCATGATACTTTGCAAGCCGCGCGCCGGGTTCAAACAGCGACGAAGACACGAGATTGTCTGTGATCTGGAAAGTACGGCTCTCACGTTGTTCGCCGAGCGCTTTGATATGAACGATTACGCGCGGATCGCGCCCATAATGCGTCTTCAGTTTCTCGCCGAGTTCGGGAATCGGCTCAAACGCGTGAATGACGGCGCTGGGATATTGCTTGCGGAAAAGCGCCGTCATGCCCCCCGCATTGGCGCCGCCGTCGATGATGACGTCTGCTTTGCCTTTGAGCAGCCGCTTGATGTCTTCGTATCGGTCGCGCTTGGCCATATAGCCGGTCGGTTGGCCGCCCGCCGCTTTTGGTAAGGGTTGTGCGACGCCGCGCCACTTATCGATCAAGGCGATATCGTCGAAGTCTTTCGGCTTCTCGGCACGTTTTGTTTTCATGCCGCGTAAGACGTCCAACGTCGCGATCTTCAGGCCGAAGAAATAGAAGTGATTGGCCGGATCGAAGATAATTTCGTCTCGTCCGAGGACATGGTGCTTCAGTTCCGAAGCGTGGTTGCCAATGAGTTTTGTGCCGAAGTCCGGCGCCTGATTATCCAGGCTTATATAGTCGAGGTCGCGCGAAGAGCGGATGCCGTACGCTCCCATGATAGCGCTGCCTTCAATGCAGAATTTTTCGGTATCATAGCCGCCGGCCTTCAGCACCTTGCGATAAAGCGCAAACTGCTCGTTGAACGGTCGATAAGCCTGGGGCCGCGCCGCGTTCAGGAAGGCAAGGCTGTTATCGTTGAAATAGATTTTGGCCAGCGTCACGGTTTCCGCATGCGTATCGTTGATATGCACGGCGTCCTGGCCGCTCGGATAAAGCGCACGGATCTCGCTTTTGCACGCGCGCAAGGCTTCGGGAGAGTCTGTCTCGATCAGAAGTGCGCGCAATGAGCCATCGGTCGCGAAGCAGCGTGCACCCTTATTTTGCGCGCCTTTGAAATCATTCGACCAATCCCCCAGCCAAGGTTCCAGTTCGTAGACTTGGCGCATCAGGAGAGGCGCAGCCCTGCGGTCGATGCGACACTCTTTCGCGTAGACGATACGGGCATAACGCTCGATGACGGAGCGGACATCGTCGTCCCGTCCGACCGCGGCGGGAAACAGACTCACGATGTGCGTATTCGTCTTCAGTCTTCCGTACGCCAGTGCCGCCGCATCAGAATAACGCGTTTCGAGGCCGCCTTTCACGAACGTCTGCCGGTCGCGGAAGAAGCGGTAGTCATAGGCCTTCGCGTCCATGGGCAACCGAAGGCAGGTGACCGGCTCTCCGGCGGCTAGGCAGGCTGCAACCCGATGCGCGCCGTCGATAACGACGCCGCTGCGGTCGATTGGCACGCACGACACCGCACTGTTGAAGCCGGCGCCTTCGATCTCATCGATCACGCGATCGAAGGCGCTCACGAACGCGTCGGGCCCTGATTTGCCGGTCTTGTCGCCTTCATTAAAGCCGTTAAACACGCCGATGTGCGCAAGGTAGGCGCGCCTGGCGAAATTACTTTCGATTTTAAGGTGCCGCGCTTCGGCATAAAGATACTTGAGCGCAATGTCGAAGCGTCGCGCGTCGAGAAGATGAGCCGCGGGAACCGTGGTCGCTGGGATTTTCTCCGGCAGCGATACAAGCGTCAGAAGATGGGGATTGAGCCGCGCCGTTGCTTCGTCTCGGCTGACCTCAGTGGGAACTGGCGCTTTCTTTCGCAGCGCGTCCTTCATAAAGAGATCGACCCCGTTGTCGTGGTGAAGCGCGTAACCGTTGCCGAACAAGAATGAAAGGATGGGCGCGCGGTCCTTGCCGTACTCCACGACAATGAGTTGCGGCCGGAACGTTGCAAAGTCGAGGCTCTGCAGCACGGCGAGATCGTGGCCTTCCACGTCTACTGAAAGTAGATCGAAGCTCGTAATTCCATTTTCTGTCAAAATTTTCGTCAGCGGCTTCACCGATACACGCTCGGTGGCCCACTCGGCGCCGAACTTCGTCACCCATTCCGTTTTGCGTTCCGGTACGAACGTTGCAACATCGCTGCCCCAATCGGGCAAATGGGGATAAGTAGAGACATGAAGCTCTGCTTCCCCCTCTTCAACACCCACGGCCGCGCGCACGCATGTGACCGGGCGGCCCTGATAACTCTTGGCAAGCTTCTTGTAGTTCTTCGCGACCGGCTCGACCGAAAGGCCTGTCCAGCCGCTACTCTCTTGAAGGCGACGCACATTCGAATAGTGCACGCCGTCGAACCCGCCGACCTCGACGAACACGCGGTTGCGCGGCGGTGACTGCCGGAAAAAGGCCTCGATGACGGATTCCTGATCCGACTGGGAATAGTGACCGCGCGCATGCTTGGGTAGCTCGCGTGCGAACCAGAACTTCGGCATGCTATGGACGATCTGCGCGCAGATGTGATCGACGCGCGCCACGTCGCCGGTTTTGGCCGCGGCTTGCGCAAAGGCCCACGCCATGCGCCAATGAGTGAGTCCTGCTTGAAGCGCCTTTAGGAACAAGTCGTAAGCGGCCTTATGTTCACCGCGTTCCATGTGCGCAAGCGCTAGCCAATAGTCGAAATATGGATCGCCCGCATTCTCTGCGCGCTGCGCCTGGATGATCGCCATTTCCTCATCGTTCATTTCCGCGAGCGTCTTTTCGCCGGCGATTGCATCGGCGAGATCGGCGTCGTCCTCCACCGGCGCGCGGCTGAACAGCATGGCGGCCTTAATCGCCTCGGTCAGCGCATAGGTCTTGGTCTCGCCGTAGTTCCCAAACAGCGGCGCTTTTGCCGATTGCGCCGGCTGCGGTGCCGGGGGGGCGAGGGCAGGCGCGGTGGGTGTCGCCGCTCTGTCTGATGTTGCGTGTGGTTCCTGAATCGCGGGAGCAGGGCCGGCTGCGATCTGCCGTTCCGCCGTGTAGTGGCTGGGGCGTGCCCACATGAAACTCAAGGGCGGCGTCTGACCTTTCAGCACAGGCATCAGCACGCGCCAGGTCAGTGCATCCTCGTTCGGGAACGTGACGCCCGCCGGCACATGTCCCACAATATCCGCGCTCACCTCGGAAATCGGCTGTTTGATCAGCGCGCCTTCGACCGGAATGACGTTCAGGTCCTGGAACGACTGCGCGGAAATCGAGGCGAGCGTCGCGGCTGCTTTCGCCTTGTCTTCCGCGCCCGTCATGAAAATTGCGACGGACGGCGTCTTGAACGGCGCATGGCCGGGCAGCGCCGCATCGGCCGCCAGCGGGCCGGAACGGCGCACCGGGATTTTCTTTTCCACGGGCCAGAACATGAGCTGGTTGCGCGCGACCTGAGCGGCGGCCTCCTGGCCGCGCTTATTCGAGGCGTGCCAGTGATGGAGGTAGGACGTCGTGCCCTTCAGGTCGAACACCGGGGCGCCGCTGCGGCTCGCACG
>CANJEU010000108.1 GCA_947473445.1 Fidelibacterota bacterium
CATCATGGAAGATCTGCGCGACCTACCGCTCGACGGCGAGGGCCGCATCGTGCTTCCCGCGGAATTCATCGCCAAGGCCGCCCTGAAGGACCAGGCGTCCTTCGTCGGCCGCGGCTGGAAGTTCCAGATTTGGGAACCCGCGACCCTTGCGGGCCTGCGGCAGGAAAAACTGCGCCGCGTCGCCGCGCCCCTCAAGGGTGGGGCGTAATGAATACATCCCATGGGGGCCCGGCCGGCGAGCAAGAACATATTCCGGTGCTGCTCGGCGAAGTCGTCGCAGCACTATCCCCCAAGGATGGCGGCACTTACGTCGATGGCACTTTCGGAGCGGGCGGCTACACCGTCGCGCTGCTTGAAGCCGCGCAGTGCACTGTTTGGGCGATCGACCGTGATCCGGAAGCCGAAAAACGCAGCAAGGCCGTCGCTGCGAGGTATCCGCAGCGTCTGCAGTTTGTGCAGGGCCGTTTTGGCGATATGGCGGACATCCTCATCGAACGCGGCGTCACGCAAGTCGACGGCGTAGCGCTCGATATCGGCGTCAGTTCGATGCAGATCAACGACCGCGCCCGCGGCTTCTCGTTCCTACGCGATGGTCCGCTGGACATGCGCATGGAAAAGACCGGCCGCAGCGCCGCCGACATCGTCAATACCTGGTCCGAGCGCGAACTGGCGGACGCCATTTTCCTATACGGGGAAGAACGCCACTCGCGCCGCGTCGCCCGCGCTATTGTTGCCGCCCGCGTCGAACGCCCGTTCTCGCACACGCTTCATCTGGCCGACGTGATCCGCGCCGAAGTACGCCGCAGCGGCGACGGCATCGACCCCGCGACCCGTACGTTCCAGGCTTTGCGCATCGTGGTGAACGATGAACTGGGCGAGCTTGAACGCGGATTGAAGGCTGCCGAGCGCATCTTGAAGCCCGGCGGGCTTCTGGCCGTCGTATCCTTCCATTCGCTGGAAGACCGTATCGTCAAAACGTTCCTCAAGGCGCGCTCGGGCGCGAGCAGCCGTCCCTCGCGTCATACGCCGGCGAGCCTCGGCGCCGTTCCCGTCACCGCGACCTTCACCGAAATCTCGCGCCGTCCCGTCGGACCGAGCGATCTCGAAGTGAATACAAATCCGCGCGCGCGTTCGGCGCGTTTGCGCGTTGCCCAGCGTACCAGCGCCCCCGCACTTGCCTCCGTGGCGGGAGGTTTGGCGTGAGACCGGCCCAGCTCGTATGGATCCCGCTCGTCGTGGGCGTCGGCGTCTCGATGTTCCTGCTGAAGTATAAGGTGCAGGCCCTGGAAGACGTCTTGGTCGCAAAGCAGGCGCAGGTCGTACGAGACCGCGGCGCCATTCGCGTTCTTGAAGCCGAGTGGACCTACCTGAACGACCCGGAACGTCTGCGCGAGCTCAGTGCCCAGTATCTGGGCTTCGGCGTTCCTGCCGTCGTGAATATCGCCGACATCAATTCCCTGCCGATGCGCGGCGCCGCCGCCGAAGGTGGAGCTGCGCCCGAGAGCGCGCCTGCCAATCATAACCCTCTGGACGACATCAAACCTCAGTTCCAGACCGAATTGCGGTCGCTGCCTGCAGCGCCTGCTCCTAGAAGCCCCAGCGTCGTGTCGGTCAGTGTTGCCCGTCTTCAGCGCTTATTATTTCCGACCGCCGCTGGGGCGACTGCACTTGCGGAGCGCCCATGATCGCGCGCGTCACGAAACACAAAGTGTTCCTGTATCCGGGCGAGGAAATGCGGCCTGCCGGGCAAGGCAAGTTGCGCCTCCAGGGCATGACGATGCATGCCATCGAAACAGGGCGCATGCGCCTGTTCGTCACCGCCGGTCTGTTTGCGCTCGCCTTCTCGGCCATTGGCCTTCGCATCGTGGATTTGATGCTGATCAACGGCGGTGCGTCGGCCCGCGTCGCGCGTGCATCGACGCCGGCGCCGGCGGCCAGCCGTGCCGACATCGTCGACCGCAATGGGGTTATCGTCGCGACCAATCTTCCGACCGTGAACCTGTATGCCGATGCGCAGAAGGTGCCCGACGCGCGCGCAGCCACCGCTAAGCTGGTCAAGATTCTGCCCGACCTTAAGTACGACGAAGTGATGCGCCGCCTCGCCTCGGGCCAGCGTTTCATCTATCTCGCCCGTCACCTTACGCCGCAAGAGCAGCAGGAAGTGAACGATCTCGGCGTGCCGGGGCTGGGCTTCGAAGCCGCGCAGCGCCGCATCTATCCGCACGGCTCGTTGTTCTCGCACATCGTCGGCGCGACCGATGCCGACAATATCGGTGTTGCCGGTGTGGAACGCACCTTTAACGACGCGCTGACACAGCAACCGGCCTCTTTGCGCCTTTCGCTCGACGTTCGCGTTCAGCATGTGGTGCGCGAGCAGTTGGCCGCCTCGATTACCCGCTACCGCGCCGCCGCCGGCAGCGCCGTGGTGATGGACGTCAAGACCGGTGAAGTTGTTTCGATGGTGTCCCTGCCCGATTTCGATCCCAAAGCGATGGGCACCGCCTCAACTGAAGCGCGCTTCAATCGCGCAACGCTCGGCGTTTACGAGATGGGGTCGACCTTCAAGCTGTTCACCGCCGCGATGGCGCTTGAAGTGGGAAGCGCCAACCTTTCGACCGTCGTGGACGCCAGTCAAAATCTGAAGTACGGCCGCTTCACCATCACCGACTATCACGGCCTGTACCGTCCGATGACGGTTCCTGAAGTGCTGATTCACTCGTCGAATATCGGCGCGGCGAAAATGGCGCTGGCCGCGGGCATCGATACCCAGAAAGCCTATATGAAGAAACTGGGTTTCCTGTCGCCACTGCGCCTTGAATTGCCCGAAACCGGATCGCCGCAGTTCCCGCAGACATGGCGTGAGATCAATGCCGTCACCATTTCGTATGGTCACGGCCTTTCGGTGACGCCCATTCACGTCGTCAACGCCGTCAGCGCGCTGGTCAACGGCGGCACCTTGCATGCCCCGACGATCCTTAAGCGCGATGTCGCGCCCGAAGGTGAACGCGTAGTTTCCGAACGCACTTCCGCCGCGGTCCGTGCGCTGATGCGCCTCATCGTCGTTGACGGTTCCGGCCGGCAGGCCGATGCGCCGGGCTATCTCGTAGGCGGCAAGACCGGTTCGGCGGAAAAGGTCACGTTCAGCGGCGGCTATTCGCAATCTTCCAATCACACGTCGTTCGTCGCGGCCTTCCCCATCGATGCCCCGCGATATGTGGTGCTGGTGATGATCGACGAGCCGAAGGGTACACGTGAGACCGCCAATTTCGCCACCGCGGGCTGGAACGCGGCGCCCACCGTCGGCCGAATTGTCAACCAGATCGGGCCGATGCTTGGCGTCTATCCGATGGGCCACGCCGACAGCTTCGAGCCCCTCGCCTCACTGCTGCCGCTTTATACGAGTAACAAGAACGAATACTCCGCCCCCATCGTGAAAGCTGTGGATACGCGCCCCACACTCCCGGCTGCCGTAAAGGCGTCGCAACCGATTGCCGCTCCCGCCGCCGACTCGATCGGCGCGCTGATCGATACAACCGCGCCTGAGAATATCGGCGAGTTGATAGATAGCGCTCCCCTCACGGAGGAAGATGGTGCGACTCAGTGAACTCCTTGAGGAACAGGGCATGGACGCCCGCGCGCTAAGGGACCTTGATATCACCGGGCTGACCGCGGACTCGCGCGCGGTGCAGCCGGGCTATCTTTTTGCCGCGCTTCCCGGGGCGAAGATGGATGGCCGCGCTTATATCGGCGAAGCGGTGAAACGCGGCGCCAGCGCCGTACTCGCGCCGCCGGGTACAGATCTTGGCGCCGAACGCGCCAACGAAAGTGGCAATGTCGTCCGTCTCATTACCGACAGCAATCCGCGCCGCCGCTTCGCACTCATGGCCGCGCGCTTCTTTAATGAGCAGCCCGACACGGTAGCGGCCGTAACGGGCACCAACGGCAAGACTTCGACCGCACATTTCACTCAGCAGCTTTGGACGGCGCTCGGCCGCAAAGCCGGATACCTCGGAACATTGGGCGCCTACGGGCCCGGTATGCATGTCGAGGGCAGCCTCACCACGCCCGACCCTGTACGATTGCACGCCCTTCTGGCCGAGATGGCCAAGAACGGCGCGACGCACGCGGCCATTGAAGCTTCGAGCCATGGACTTCATCAGTTCCGCGTCGACGGCATCAAAATTGCCATCGCCGGCTTCACGACGTTCACGCGCGACCATCTCGACTATCACGGCTCCATGTCGGCCTATCTGGCAGCGAAGCTGCGGTTGTTCTCCGATGTGATGGTCGCCGGTGGCATCGCTGTGCTGAACGCGGATACGCCCGAATTCAATGCGTTTGAATCCGCCTGCCGCCTGCGCGGGCACCGCATTCTGAGCTACGGCACCCAAGGCGAAGCGCTTCGTCTCGAGAACCGCACTATCGAAGGCGACGCCCAGGTGCTCGATCTGGTCGTCATGGAAAAAAACTACCGCGTGCGTTTGCCGCTCGCCGGCGCCTTCCAGGTCGGAAATGCACTCTGCGCCCTCGGCTTTGTGCTGGCGTCAGGCGCAGATCCTGCGCGCGCGGTCGCCGCGCTTGAAACCCTCTCTGGCGTTCCCGGCCGCATGCAGCGCGTTGGCTTGCATAAGTCCGGCGCGCCTGTTTACGTCGATTACGCCCACACCCCGGACGCCTTGGAAACCGTCCTGCTTGCGCTGCGGCCGCACGCCGCGCGCAATTTGGTCGTGGCGTTCGGCTGCGGCGGCGACCGTGACCGCGGCAAACGGCGCATGATGGGCGAGATCGCCCAACGGCTTTCTAACGACGTTTATGTGATGGACGACAATCCCCGCACAGAAGACGCCGCTGCAATCCGCGCGGAAATCATGCAAGGCTGCCCGAACGCCAGGAACGTGGGCAATCGGTCTGAAGCAATTGCCCTCGCCATCGACAATCTTCAGGCGGGCGATATCCTCCTGATCGCCGGCAAAGGCCACGAGACAGGACAGATCGTCGGTTCAACCGTCATTCCGTTCAGCGATGTCGATGAGGCGCGCCGCGCGCTCGGCTTAGGCGGCGCGGTATCATGAGCCAGACGGAACTGACGACATTGTGGACAGCCAAGGACGCGGCCGCCGCGACCGGCGGCACGACATCGGGCGCTTGGACGGCCAACGGCGTTTCGATTGACAGCCGCAGCGTCGCAAAAGGTGATTTGTTCGTCGCCCTGCAAGGTCCGAACTTCGACGGACATGATTACGTCAAACAGGCACTGGAAAAAGGCGCATCCGCCGCGCTGGTCCATCGCGCGATGCCGGATTGCGACAGTTACCACGATCGCCTGTTAGTGGTTAAGGATACGTTTCTCGCGCTGCAGAATCTTGCAACAGCCGCGCGCGCGCGTACCGACGCCCGTATCATCGCGGTCACCGGCAGCGTGGGAAAGACCGGCACCAAGGAAGCGCTGAAGCTCGGCTTGTCGATCCTCGGCAAGACGCACGCCAGCGAAGGCAATCTCAACAATCACTGGGGCGTGCCACTGTCCCTGGCCCGCATGCCGGCCGACACGAAGTTCGGCATCTTTGAACTGGGCATGAACCATGCCGGTGAAATCGCGCCTCTCTCAAAGCTGGTGCGCCCCCACGCCGCCATCATCACGACGGTGGAAGCAGCCCATCTTGAGTTTTTCAAGTCCGTCGCCGAAATCGCCGACGAAAAGGCCGCGATCATGGCGGGCCTCGAGCCGGGCGGGACCGTGATTCTGCCGCGCGATAATCCCCATTACGCGCGCCTTTCGGCCGCCGTTACGACCTACAAGGTCGAGAATGTAGTTCCCTTCGGCACAGCTGGCGATTCCAAGGCCAGTCTGGTCGCATGGTCGCTGACGCCCGATGGCACGCAAGTCGCCGCCGAATTCGAAGGCCGGCGCATCATGTACGACATGATCGTCAGCGGCCGTCACTGGGCGCTCAACAGTATCGCAGCACTCGCCGCGGTGCACGCCATTGGCGCGGATTACCATCTTGCCGCCGGTGCGCTTGCCAAACTCGCCGCTCCCGTTGGCCGCGGCGCGCGGACGCGCGTTACGATCGACGGCGGCGCGTTTGTCGTGATCGACGAAAGCTATAACGCGAGCCCCGCAGCCGTCCGCGTACTGGCCGAGACTCTTGCCCAGATGCATCAGCCGGTCGGCGGCACCCGCGGCGGTCGCCTGATCATGGTGCTGGGCGACATGCTTGAACTCGGCGCGGCCGCGCCGGCGCTGCACGCTGATCTGGCCGAGAGCTTCAGGCTTGCCGACATCCACCTTGTCTTCACGGCGGGCACATTGATGAAAAATCTTTACGACGCACTGCCGGCCGCGATGCGCGGCGGACATGCGCCGGATTCAAAAGCACTCGCGCCCATGGTGATCGACGCCGTGCGGGCGGGCGATGTGGTCGCCGTAAAGGGCTCGCATAGTAGTCACATGGATGTGGTCGTGGACGCCTTACGCGCCCTCAAACCGATCCCCAAAGCCGCAAACGGGAATTAGAACCATGTTCTATCTCTTGTCGCAGTACTCGACCGAATTCCCGATCTTCAACGTCTTCCGATACCTGACGTTCCGGACCGGCGGCGCGGTGATCACCGCCCTTCTCGTCGCGTTCGTCTTCGGCCCGGCGATCATCCGCTGGCTGAAGAAACAACAAGGTTACGGCCAGCCGATCCGCACGGACGGACCGCAAAGCCATCTGGTGAAACAAGGCACGCCGACGATGGGCGGCGCGATGATGCTGCTTGGCATTGTCGTCGCGACGCTGTTGTGGGCAGACCTTAGCAATCGCTACGTCTGGGCGACGATGCTGGTCACGCTGGGCTATGGCCTTATCGGATTCCTCGACGATTACCGCAAGGTGACCAAGCGCTCGTCGGCCGGCGTCGCGGGCAAGTCGAAGCTGGTCCTGGAAATCCTGCTCGCGGCCGTGGCCGCCTATTGGATCTCGACGATCAGCACCGACGATATGTCGACGCGCCTTGCCGTGCCGTTCTTCAAGGACCTACTGCTCGACCTTGGCATCATGTACGTGCCCTTCGCGGTCCTCGTGATCGTGGGCGCGGCGAATTCCGTTAATCTTACCGACGGTCTTGACG
>CANJEU010000109.1 GCA_947473445.1 Fidelibacterota bacterium
AGGACCGCCGCCAGCGCGGTGGCGCCGCTCGGCTCGACCACCAGTTTGAGGGCCCGGAAGGCAAATTTCATGGCGTCTTTCACGTCGCGGTCGCTGACCGCATAGCCTCCCGCGAGCCGCGAACCGTTGACCGCCCAGGTCAGCTCGCCAGGCGTCGGCGCCAGCAAGGCATCGCACAGCGCGGTCACGATACTCGGGTTGGTTTGGGGCGACCCGGCCGCCAGCGACCGGCGGTGGTCGTCGTAATTTTCGGGCTCTGCGCTATAGCCCTTGGCCGCGGGGAAGGCGTCCTGAACCGCCAGCACGACCCCGGCCATGAGCCCGCCGCCGCTGGCGGGCGCAATGACGGCGTCCAAGCCCAGCCCCATGGCCTTGGCTTGATCCGCAATCTCCAGTCCCACCGTGCCCTGGCCTGCGACGATATGAGGGTCATCGTAGGGTGGCACGATCACGGCCCCGCCGCGCTCGGCGGCAATGCGCCGTCCGATCTCCTCGCGCGATTCGCGCGCCCGGTCGAACGTCACCACCTCGGCCCCATACCCGCGCGTTGCGGCAAGTTTGATGGCAGGGGCGTCCGCCGGCATGACAATGGTGGTGGGAATGCCGAGCAATGCGCCCGCCGCGGCCACGCCTTGCGCATGGTTGCCCGACGACCAGGCCACGACGCCTGCGCGGCGCTCCTCGGCGCTCAACTGCGCGAGCCGATTGAACGCGCCCCTGAATTTGAACGATCCCGTCCGCTGCAGCGTCTCGGCCTTCAGCAGCACCGTGCCGCCGACCTGCGCGTCAAGCTCGGCCGATCGTAACAAAGGTGTCACGGTCGCGTAGTCTTTGAGTCGCGCTTGCGCCGCTACAATGTCGCGCGCCGTTGGCAATAGTGTGTGCATGCGTTATCAGCCTTCCCCGACGACAATCTTGCCCCAAGATTGGAGCGTATCTCGTTTTTACCTGGTTCTCCAATGACCTCCCCGCCGCTTGCGGCCAAGACATACAGTTCCGTCTCCCTGCGCCTGATCGTGATCGCCCTTTGTGCCTGTATTCCGGTCTTGGTCGCCATCGCCGCGGTCTTGCTGCCGCAAGACACCAATTGGGATCTCAGAAATTATCACTGGTACAATCCGTACGCCTTTCTTGAAGGGCGCATGGGCTTTGACCTCGCGCCCGCGCAAACGCCCACGTTCTATAATCCGCTTCTGGACGTGCCGTTCTTTCTGGCCGCGCAAGCGCTGCCGGCGCGGATTCTCTCTTTTCTTCTCGGTCTGATCCAGGGCTGCAACTTCATTCTGCTGTTCTTCCTCGCGCGCCGGTCCCTGGCGTTGCCCGAGAGCGTGAGCGGGCTCCTTGCGGCCGCCGCCATCGCCATTGCCGGCCTCGTCGGGGCCGGCCACATCGGCATGATCGGCGCCACCTTCTACGACAATATCCTCAGTCTGTTTGTGCTCGGCGCGTTGCTCGTGATCGTGAGCGCCGCCGACCTGTTTGTCGCAGGCCCGCTCAAGACCGCACTGCTGCGTGCCGCGGGCGCGGGCGCACTCGTCGGGCTCGCGGTCGGCTTCAAGTTGCCCAGCCAGGTCTTTGCCGTCGGCATATGCTTTGGTCTCCTGTTCATCCCCGGCCCATTCTTGCGCCGATTCTGGCTCTCTTTCGTCTGCGGCCTGGGCGTCATCGCGGGCTTCCTCGTCACCGGCGGCTGGTGGATCGCGCGCATGTGGCGCGAATTCTCCAATCCGCTTTTTCCCTATATGAACGACGTCTTCGGCTCGCCGTGGGCGCTGGCCGAGAGTTATCGCGACACGCGCTTTTTGCCCAAGACTTTGGGCGAGGCGGTCACTTTTCCGTTTCGTTTCGTGGCCGATAGCAAGATCGCCAGCGAAATCTCCTTCATGGACTGGCGCATCGCCGTTGCCGCGGTCGTCCTCCTCGTCACCGCGGTTGTGCTGGTCGCCCGCCGGCAGGCGCCCGAGCCGCGTGCAAATATATTCGCGGCGCGTTACCTCGCGGCGGTGGCGGTGCTTTCCTATTTGGCTTGGCTCGCGGTATTTGCGATCTACCGCTACATCACCCCGCTTGAAATGCTCGCGCCGCTGCTGATCGTCGCCGGCGTTGGTCTTTGGCCCATCGCGATGCGTACGCGGAACGTCCTCAGCGCGGCGCTGCTCCTGTTTGTCGTCGTCACCGTCCGCATGGATGAAGACTGGACGCGTAAGCCCTGGGCCGAGGGACTTGGCGGCGCCTTCGTCGCCGTAACGGTTCCGCAATTTGCCGATCCTGCCCAAACGCTCATTATCATGACGGGCCTCGCACCGACGGCCTATGTCATTCCCGCGTTCCCGGCCGAGATCGCGTTTCTCCGGCCGGTCAGCTACCTCGCCAAACCCGACCATCCGACCCGCTTCATCGAGACGTTGAAGCAGCGGGTCAACGACCATACCGGCGAAATATTTATGCTCGTGCCGTCCTGGGACCATGATGCCGCGGCGGCGGACCTGCCGATGTTGCAACTGGTCCCCGATTTCGCCGGCTGCCGCAAACTGCCCAATAATCTCGATGAAACGCTCGAACTCTGCCCCCTCCGGAAGCAATCCTAAGGGCTAGAGCTCTTTATCCCCTGCATTTTCCTGTCCTGAAGTGCTATCTGACGCTGCATGAAAACCGCCGTCCTCATCCCCTGCTACAATGAAGAAGCCGCGATTGCCGCGGTTGTACGCGATTTCCGTACCGCGCTGCCGGACGCGACCATCTATGTTTACGACAACAACTCGCGCGATATGACGGTCGAGGTTGCCGCCGCTGCGGGCGCGGTCGTGCGGCGCGAACCGCTTCAAGGCAAGGGCAACGTCGTGCGCCGCATGTTCGCCGACATCGACGCTGATGTGTACGTGCTCGTCGACGGCGACGACACCTACCATGCGCCGAGCGCGCCGCTGCTCATCGCGAAGCTGATCGGCGAACAGCTTGATATGGTCAACGCCCAACGTATCTCGACCGCCGATGCCGCCTACCGCCGCGGGCACGTTCTCGGTAATCGCCTGCTCACGGGCCTTGTCGGCGGTTTCTTCGGAAAGCGCACCGACGACATGCTCTCGGGCTATCGCGTGTTTTCCCGCCGCTTCGTCAAATCTTTCCCTGCGCTCGCCGGCGGCTTCGAGATCGAGACCGAACTCACGGTGCATGCGCTCGAAATGCGCATGCCCTTTACCGAAGTGCCTACCCCTTACAAGGAGCGGCCGCCCGGGTCTGTCAGCAAGCTCTCCACCTATCGCGACGGTCTGCGCATCTTGTTCATGATCGGCAAGCTCGTGAAGGAAGAGCGGCCCATGCAGGCGTTCGGCGTCGCCGCGCTCGTGCTGGCTTTATCATCGCTGCTGCTGGCCGTTCCGCTGATCATGACCTACATCGAAACCGGGCTGGTGCCGCGTCTGCCCACCGCCGTGCTGGCCGCCGCGCTCATGATCCTGTCTTTCCTCGCGCTGACCTGCGGCCTGATCCTTGACTCTGTCACCCGCACGCGGCGCGAAGCCAAGCGTTTGGCTTACCTCGCGCATCCAGCCCCTGGTCTTTCTCCATGACGACCGGGATGAGCGGCGACCTGACCGGACCCCGGACCAGGTCGTCTCGCTCGACGCGGCAGCAGCTGTTGCGTTTCACTCTCGTTGGCGCCGCCGGCTTTCTTGTCGATGCCGGCGCACTCATGCTCGCGACGAAGGCCTTGGGTCTGGGGCTCTATAGCGGGCGTGTCTTCTCGTATCTCTGCGCCGCAACCTTCACGTGGATCTGCAATCGGCGCTTCACCTTCACGTCGGACGAACAGGATAACCGCTTCATCCAATGGCTTCGTTTCCTCGGCGCCAACGCCATCGGCGGCGGCGTCAACTACGGGGTCTATGCGGCCCTTGTCACCTTTACGGCCGTCGGCGCCGCTTGGCCCGTCATCGGCGTCGCGGCGGGTTCACTCGCCGGGCTCACGTTCAACTTCGCCGCCAGCAAGTTTTGGGTCTTTAAGCGCGCCTGATCGGGAACTATGGGGCGCTCGCCTACGTTGTTCTCCCGAGGTGCGGCACAACCCGCTCCTGTAAGCAAATCCGAACGAATTATCTGTTGCCCCAAACTTGCTACAGCATGGCGAGTTCCCCGTGCGATGACGTGAACGATTGCCCGACGGGCCGCGGCTAACGCTTGAACTGCGGCACGGGAACTCGCATCGGTTCTCGTGCCGTACGCTTACAAGTGTGGTCAGAATACCTTTATCCCGCCGCGCTTCCGCCGCGCCGCTCTGGCTCACTGTACGTCTTCGAAAGTTCTTAGAAGGACGTACGCCATGACCTTTCGCTCACTCACAGTTCTCGCCCCTGCATGCGCGGCGTTGGTGATTGCTGGTTTCGCTGCGGCGCCCGCCACTGCGGCGCCGCTTCAGAAACTTGCGCTCGAAAGCGGCGCGCATGTGACCTTAGTCGATCAACGCGATGGTCGTTATCGTGGCGACCGTGGTCGTGGCCGCGATCGTGACCGCGGCTATCGCGGCCGCGACCGCGACGATTATCGCCGTTATCGCGGCGATCACTATTACCGGCCGTACTATCAGACGTATCGCGCGCCGCGTTACGTCTATGCCCCGCCGCCGGCCTACTACTATCCGTACGAAGGCTATTATCCCTATAGCAGCTTCAGCTATTCATCGCCGGGTTTCGGATTCTCACTCGGCTATTAAGCGAGTAACGCTCGTCAGAAAGGACGCTCGGCAATTTCCGAGCGTCCTTTTCTCGTTTTCTCCCCGCGCGCTAACGCGCGCACGCCTTGCGCGCAATGCGCGCACGGAACCAAACTTCCGGACGAACGTTTCTATGGCACGCGCGGGAGCGGGGACGAGGTCACGTCGCGACGACGTCACGTCAACGTACGAATCGTAAGAGGTCGTTCGATGCTAGCTCACCGTCTCCCGCTTTTTGCCGCCAGCGTGGCAAGTCTTCTCTTCCTTTCCGCATGTTCTGATCCCGTTTCCGAACAGTCGGCCGCAGCGCCCGTCGCACCGCCCGCGCCCGTACGCGCCGCGACGCCGCAAGGCTTTCCGACATACACCGAGACCTCGAGCGAAGTGGCCGAGGGCGCGCGCCTGTTCAGCTGGCAACGCTGCGCCGAATGTCATTCCGATGCCGGCGTCATTCTCGGCGCGGGCAATGGAAATATCGACGTCATCGCCACCGCCATCCGCGACGGAAGCAACGGCGGTATGCCGCGCTACGGCGGCAAGCTCACCGATGCGCAAATCTGGCAGCTTGCGGCGTTCGTGAAAGCGCTGGACGTCAACGGTGAAACCAAGGCGGTCCGTGATGGTTTCGACCTGACGCTCTCTCCCTAAGGCCTGCACCGCAGAAGCGGAGCAGCCTGCCAGCGGCGGCATGTACGTAAGCGTACAATAGGAATAGAGTGGCTCCGGGACGATGGGCCTGTCCTCCGCCAAAATCAAAAAATTAGCCCTCCGGTGCGCAACCGCGATCAGCCGCATTTCTTGGCGGCTGAAACCTTAGAGCCGAAAGTTTTCCAGTGGACTTTGCAGCAGCCCTTCGCCACCAGGCGGCAAGGTCGCGCCGTCTGGCCAGTGAAACCACGGTCTCGCGGCTAAAAGCCGATCTGTTTGTCGGTATCGACAAGCCTCCGCCTGCAGGCGCCGCGTGATGGCAAAGCGTACGCCGCGCGTCGTGGTCAAACTTTCCACGAAGGTCAAAGGTATCGGTCGGCCGTTGAATCGGATTCTTGCTTCGCTCTCGACCGTGGACTTTGCGCGGCTGCGACCGCATCTCGAAAAGATCGATCTCGCCTATAAACAACCCCTTTACGACGCGGACGTGCCGATCAAATTTGTCTACTTCCTCGACACGGGCGTTGCGTCCCTCGTGAACGTGATGCGCAACGGCGACGCCGCCGAAGTCGGGACGATCGGGAACGAGGGCATTGTCGGTTTGCCGGTGATGTTTGGCGATACCGTCGCGCCCACTAGCGTTTATATGCAAGTGCGCGGTGCGGGGCACCGCATCTCCGCCCCAGTGTTCTGGAAAGAGATGGAACGGAGCCTGTCGCTGCGGCTCCTGGCGCTTCGGTATATCCACGTTTTCTTCAACCAGGTCGCTCAGTCCGCGGCCTGCGCGCACTTCCATACCCTCGATAAGCGCTGCTGCCGCTGGCTGCTGATGACGTGCGATCGCATGCAGGAGGACGATTTTCCGCTCACGCAGGAGTTCCTGGCCATGATGCTGGGGGTGCGGCGCGCGGGGGTCACCCAAGCCGCTGGTAAGCTCCAACGCGATGGGCTCATTCACTACGGCCGCGGCCGCGTGCGCATTATGGATCGCAACGGATTGGTGAAGCGCGCCTGCGAGTGCTACGGAATCGGCAAGCGAGACTTCGATCGATTGCTCGGCTCGCTTCCCCCTATGGCAGCAGCCGGCTGAACTCTGCTTGTACGGTGCGATAACATTCACACGCCCTGGCCTCCAGGCGTTTGCGGTCCTTGACCGTGATGTTGCCGCGCACCGCCTCGACGATTCCCGGGCGGCGCAAGGCGCCCAGCGCCACGGTCACGCCCGAGCGCCGGCAGCCGAGCATATACGAAAGCGATTCATGGCTGATGTCGATCGCCTGCCCATCCATACGGGCGTGCGCCTCCAGCAACCAGCGTGCAAGCCGCTGCTGTAGGTTATGGCGCCCGTTGCAGGCGGCGGTTTGAATGACCTGCGCTAGCAGGGCTTGCGTATAGCGCAGCAGCAGCGCGCGGAACCGCTCGTTGCGCCCAAGTTCGGCGATGAACGCCTTGGCGGGGATGCGCAGCGCCGTGCCTTCGCCCTGAACGATGGCTTCGGTCTGCGTCGCGCGCGCGCCCAGCGCCAGCGGCACGCCGAAAAAACCTTCCGCGCCGATGAGGCCGACTTCGATGGCCATTCCATCTTCGAGCGTCTGCACCAGCGAGATCATTCCGGTATTTGGGAAATAAACGGCGTCGATGGGCTTGCCCGCCTTGGACAGGGCCGTGCGCAGATCGAGATTAACCGTAGGAAAACGCCGGTAAAACGAGGCAGCGTCCTTAGGGGGCAGG
>CANJEU010000110.1 GCA_947473445.1 Fidelibacterota bacterium
ATACCCTCGAAAACGCCCGACAGGATTTTCACCGTATCGGGCTCCTGGCGTTGGGTCGTGTATCGAGATTGGCCCGGCTTGCGTTTATCGAGCCAGACCTGAATGTCGGCTTCGCTCAGCGCGATACGCGGTGGTACGCCATCGACGACGCATCCGATGGCCGGCCCATGGCTTTCACCGAAAGTGGTGAAGCGGAAGAGCGTGCCAAAGGTGTTCGAAGACATGGTTATTTCGCGATATTCGCGCCGTTAAGCAGATCGGAGATTTGCTGCGAGGACTCCGGAGCCATCATGCCGATGACGTGATAGCCGCAGTCCACATGGTGGACCTCGCCGGTCACGCCGCTCGAAAGGTCGCTTACGAAATAGAGCCCCGACTTGCCCACGTCCTCGATGGTGACAACGCGGTCCATGGGCGCATTCAGCTCATTCCACTTCAGAATGTAGCGGAAGTCGCCGATGCCCGAAGCCGCCAGAGTCTTGATCGGGCCGGCCGAGATGGCATTCACGCGGATATTCTTGGGGCCCATGTCGACGGCAAGATAACGCACGCTTGCCTCCAATGCGGCCTTCGCCACGCCCATGACGTTGTAATGGGGCACGACGCGCTCGGCGCCGAGGTATGAAAGCGTCACGAGACTTCCCCCGTTCGTCATCAACGGTTCCGCGCGGCGGCACACGTCTGTGAACGAGAAACACGAGATATCCAGCGAACGCAGGAAATTTGCCCGCGACGTTTCCACGTAGCGGCCCTTTAATTCTTCTTTGTCCGAGAAGGCGATCGCATGCACGACGAAGTCGAGACGGCCCCAGGTCTTGGCGATCTCATCGAAAACTGCCCCGACCGAGACTTCATCTGTGACGTCGCACGAAAGGACGAGGGAGCTGCCCACGCTTTCCGCAAGCGGGCGCACACGCTTCTCAAGAGCTTCACCCTGGTAGGTGAACGCCAAAGTAGCGCCGTGCTTGGCCGCTTGCTGGGCAATACCCCAGGCAATCGACCGATCGTTGGCCACACCCATGATGAGGCCGTATTTTCCTTCGAGCAAACCCAGCCCCATCTTCGTCTTCCGCCGAAAACCTTTCGGGAACCCAATAACTTAGGGCATCCTACACTAAACCCGTTTGAGGGCAAGGCGCGGGGGATGCCCGCCCTGCGGCGGCCCCTTCACCAGCGCCCATTTACAGTGAACGGGCAAGCAAGGCCACCCGCGTGATCGAAACCCCGGAAAAAATCCAGATTTCGCCAAAACCCTTCAGGCGGCGTCCACCCCTCCGAGTCACCTTGCGATTCTTCTATCGGCGTATGAGCCAGAACGCGTTGATTGAAACTGCGGCCGCGTTAAGCTTCTCGACCATCTTCGCCCTGATCCCTGCCATCGCGTTACTCCTCGCGGCCGTGGCCGCTTATCCCGGCCTTAAGGCGCTGCGCGTCGGAATGGAAGAATTCTTGCTGGGCCATCTGATGCCTGACACCGGACTCGGGGTTGGCGCTGCCATCTCCGGCTTCGTTCGTGCCGCGGGCGAGCTTACCGCGTTTGGCATCATCGGTTTGATCGCCGCGGCGCTCGTTCTGCTGATTTCCATCGAATCTGCGTTCAATAAGATTTTTCACGTGTCGCGCTCGCGGCGATTGGCGGTTCGGCTGATCGTATTCTGGACACTGATGACGGTGGGCCCGCTGTTGCTCGGGCTCGGGTTCTCGCTGTTCGGCGTCTTCACCGCGCTGCCGCTGTTCGGGCCGGCCGATCCGAACAGCCATATCAACCTCGTTCTCGGAGGACTCGCGCCGGCGTTACTTAGCTGGATGGTGCTGACGTTCCTCTATGCGATCATCCCCAACAGGCGTGTACGTCCCAAGGACGCCATGATCGGCGCGCTGGTGGCCGCTGTTCTGCTGACGGTCTTGCGTTACAGCTTTGCCTTCTATGTGCTCTCCATGACGACCTACCAGGCGATCTATGGCGCGCTCGCCGCCGTTCCGGTCTTCCTGGTGTGGATTTTCCTTGTGTGGACCATCGTCCTCGCGGGCGCGGTCGTAACTGCGGGCCTGCCGGATTGGCGCCATGAGCGCACCGGGGCGGCGGTCGGTTCCGCGGGCCGGCTCATGACAGCGCTCTCCATCCTCGAACGTCTTGAGAGCACCGGGCGGGACGGCATCGGCATTGGCACGGCCGCGCTGGCCCGCAGCATCCGCGCGCCGGATATTATATTCGCCTCCGTACTCGCCGAATTGCAGAACGCGCGCTTTGTTGTCACCACGGACGTGGGCACGTGGATTCTGGCGCGCGACTTGGATCGAACGCCCCTCGGCGATCTCGTGCACTGTTTCGGGTTTGGCTTGAGTTTCGGGCTCGGCATGGTCGATGCCCCCGAATTTAACAACAGCGACACCGGCCGCCGCATCGCCGCGGCCTTGCGCCAGGCCGCTGAGTCCGAACAGCGCGCGCTAAGCATTACATTGGGGCGATTGCTTCAGACGCCCCTCGCTGAAACCTAAATCGAATAAAAAAGGGCGGCCCTCACAGGCCGCCCTTCTTCATAAAAACGACTTCGCGTCTTACGAAACGATCTTCCAGCTGCCATCGGGCTGCTGGCACGCGCGGCCGAAGCCGCGTTCGCGTTCACCGCCGACGATGATCTCCGACTGGAACTCGCGGCAGTATTCGCCGCGCTGGCTACGGCCGTCGCGCACGGGCGTAACGGTGCCGCGATTTCCGGTGTCGGGATTGTTCCAGACGATGGTTTCGCCGATCGGAGAACCATAGGCCCGGTTCTCCGCTTCGCGCATGCGCATGCGGTCCACTTCATCCATACGCTTGCCGACCGAGCTGCCGATCGCCGCGCCGGCCAGCGTGCCGAGCGCGGTCATGGCCAGGCGCCCATCGCCGCTGCCGAACTGCGAGCCGAGCAAGCCACCAAGGCCCGCGCCGATCAGAGTTGAGCCGGTCTGGTTATTGCCTTCGGCGCAGGCGCCCAAGGACAAGCTGGCGGCAACCGCCATAATAACAGCGAGTTTCGACGACTTGGATTTCAGCATGGCGTTCACCTTGGTTGAGCAATGACGGTCCGGCGATAGGGGCCGGAGTTTCCCTTAAACGATTGAGTCTGTGATTTGGTTCGCGTTAACAGCCCTAAGGTTGCGATAAAGCCCGATAATGGTGGCAGAAATAAGTAGCTTCCATGGCGGCGGCAAGGGGGGCGTGTATGCGCCAAAACGTCGAAAAATCCCAAGATTGACAAGGGCCTGCCTGGGGCCGAGCTTAAGCATTCCCGCCACAGCTTTCGTGAGTTGCCGCCTTGTCCACGCTGATCCCCGCCGTCCAGGACCCTTTCGACCTGTTTCGCCTTTGGCTTGAAGAAGCCGGCGTCCGGGAGATCGACGTGCCTAACGCCATGAGTCTTGCCACTGCCACCGCGCAAGGCCGCCCCTCCGTCCGCATGGTGCTGCTCAAGGACGTCAGCGAAGGGGGGTTCGTTTTTTATACGAACGCGGAAAGTCGCAAGGGCCGCGAGATCGCCGGCAATCCGTACGGCGCTCTGTGTTTCCATTGGAAGACCACCGGCCGCCAGGTCCGCGCTGAAGGCCCGTTTAGCGAGGTCACGCCGGCCGAGGCTGACGCCTATCATGCCACCCGACCGCGTCAGAGCCAGATCGCCGCATGGGCTTCGGCCCAATCGCGCGAGATCGTGGATCGCGCGGTCTTGGAGTCCAAAGTCATTGAAATGGAAAAACGCTTCGAAGGTGGCGCCGTTCCGCGACCGCCCTATTGGACGGGGTTCCGGCTGAAACCCGAAAGCATCGAGTTCTGGAACAACGTTGCCAATCGTTTGCACGATCGCGTCGTCTACGAACGCGACGGCGCAACCTGGCGCACACATCGCCTCAATCCGTGATCGCCGCGATCAGGCCCATACACGTACCGTCATCTTGGGCCAAGCTCCAGGGCAACCAAAAAACGAGAAACGACCTTCGTGTCTGAAACAAAGTCTGCCGCCACTCTCATGCGCCTTGCCACCACGGCAGCGGTCGCCTGCGCGCTGCTGCTCATTGCCGTGAAGACCTATGCGTATTCTCACACCGGCTCGGTCGCGCTCCTCTCAAGCCTTGCCGATTCCGCGCTCGATCTCTTCGCCTCGGTTCTCAATCTCATCGCGGTTCGCGTCGCTCTGACGCCCGCCGATGACCTGCATCGTTTTGGGCATGGCAAGGCCGAGCCGCTCTCGGGGCTGGGCCAGGCCGCCTTCGTCGCCGGCTCGGCCGTGCTCATTATCGTTCAGGCGATTTCACGGCTGCACGATTCGGCGCCGGTCACCGATGCTGCGCTGGGGATTGGCGTGACTGCTTTCTCCATCGTGGTAACCCTTGGTCTCGTCCTCTTTCAGCGCTACGTCGTCATGCGCACCTCCTCGCTCGCCGTCAGCGCGGACTCACTGCACTACACCGGTGATCTTCTTCTGAACGCAGCCGTCATCGGTGCGCTGGTGCTCGCGCCCATGCCCGGCTTTTCCTGGGCCGATCCGGTCTTCGGAATCGCGATTAGCGTTTTTATTCTCATCAACGCCGTGCGCATCGCCGTGCAGTCCGTCAACGCGCTGATGGACAGCGAATTGCCGGCCGATGACCGCGCGCGAATTGTTGCCACGGCCGAGACGCATCCGAAAGTGCGGCGGGTACATGAGCTCCGCACGCGCAGCTCAGGGCTTCAGAAGTTCATTCAGATGCACATCGTCATGGACCCGGACATCACGCTCCTCGAGGCGCATCGGATTTGCGATGATGTGGAAAAAGCGGTCGAGGCCGAGTTCCCCGGCGCTGATATTCTCATCCACGAAGACCCGGACGGGATAAGCGAATACCACCCGAGGGTTGGCGGATAATCGCCTGTTGATATCCGTCGCGCGCGTTGCGCCTTATAGGGGCGACGCACGAATCGTGCGTCGCCCCGCGCAAGCTTCACGCCGCTTCCCGGCGGTCCCGTTGTCTTATGTGCTGCCTCGGCTTCGTCGAACGGCTCGACGACAAGGATAAGATGTTCAAACTGATCGCGTAGACATCCGCGCCATGCATCGACATCGGTTTTGGCGCGCCGGGCGCAAGAAACGCTGCCCTTAGACGCAATACGGGCGCGCGCCGCTAAGTATTGAGAGGGCAGTTTTCTCTCGCGTTGCGCCTGCGTTCGATGCTTTCATGGACACCGTACAAACGATCCGTATGCGAACGTCGCAGATGGGGCTAGGGGATGTATCCGTTCAAAACGGACATTAATCGTGTCTTCTTCGCACACTGGAATTCCTTTCGCGTGGGGGCTTCCCTGCCACGCCTGAAGGATTTTCTCTCGCGCCCCGAGCCGCGTGTGCAGTCCAATGTCGTCATCAAGGACATCGCGCCCAACCGAAAAGTCCACGTCCGCCTTCATGGCACCCGCCTTGTTGAACTCGCGGGCGCCGATCTTACGGGGCAGGATCTCATCGAATATTCCGACACACCCCAGATGGCTGACGATCTCTGGACATTTCAGCGCGCCGTCGTCGATCACCCCACCGGCTTTGCCGCCCTCAAACATACGGTGACGTCATCGGGCCGCAAGCTGGCGTTCGAAGAACTCTCCCTTCCTGCCATTCCGTTTCCGGGCGGCCTGCCCTGCGTCATCGGCTGCTTCGCGTTGCTTGAGGAGGCCGCCGACAACGATATCGTCTCCCACGTGCTCACATATTCAGATGCCGTCTGGCTCGATATCGGCTGGGGCATTCCGGGGCGCGAGCCGCCTAGAACAGCGCGAGCTGATCTCCGGCGCGCGGCGGGGGGCTAAACTTATTCGCGTCCAGCGGTGGTTGCGGTTTATTGAGCCCGAGGCGTTTGCAGGCCAGCCTGAAACGGTCGGACAAAGCCTCCGCGATGGGACCATTGCCGGTCATGCGTTCACCCCATTTGGGATCGTAGTCGAGGCCGCCGCGCATCGCGCGCACAAGGCTTATGACACGTGAGGCCCGTTCCGGCACCGATGATGCAAGCCATTCCTGGAACAGGTCTTTGACCTCAAGCGGCAAACGCAGCATGACGTAGCCGGCAGTGGTTGCGCCTGCATCGCGCGCGGCTTCCAGCACGCCCTCGAGCTCATGGTCATTAAGGCCGGGGATCGCCGGCGCGAACATCACACCCGTTGGAATTCCGACGCTGCTCAGATCGCGGATCGCCCCAAGTCGCCGTTTGGGCGTCGAGGCGCGCGGCTCCATTTTGCGGGCCAAGTCCGGATCAAGTGAGGTGACCGAGAGTGAAACCCG
This sequence comes from Fidelibacterota bacterium, assembly GCA_947473445.1. Classification (GTDB taxonomy): domain Bacteria; phylum Pseudomonadota; class Alphaproteobacteria; order Rhodospirillales; family Rhodospirillaceae; genus SHVO01. Next base: position 6,285 of record CANJEU010000110.1, read on the forward strand.
GGCCAGGTTCTTTTCCGCCATGGGCATCAGGATATCGATATCGCGCGCCACCAGCGCCGATTTGGTGACGATACCCACCGGATGATTGAAGCGCGACAACACCTCGAGGATCGAGCGGGTGATCTTGTAGTGGCGTTCGATGGGCTGATAGGGATCGGTGTTGGTACCCATCGCCATGGTCCGGCAGCGATAGCTGGGCGCCCGCAACTCCTTTTCCAGAAGCTGTGCCGCATCGGGCTTAGCGAAAATCTTACTCTCGAAATCAAGCCCCGGAGACATGCCAAGGAAGGCGTGTGTCGGACGGGCGAAGCAGTACGTACAGCCGTGCTCGCAGCCGCGGTACGGATTGATCGAACGGTCAAAGCCGATATCGGGCGAGGTGTTGCGCGCGATGATGGTCCGCGTGGAATCCTTAAGGACTTCGGTGCGCAGCGGCGGGGCAGGGGCGTCCAGATTGTCCCAACCGTCGTCAAGGGCCACGCGTCCGCGCGCCTCAAAGCGGCTGGCCGCATTGCTGACCGCGCCCCGGCCGCGCCGCGCGTCGGGATGCACGCCCACGGTGTCCTCAAGGGCGCCGCCCATATATCGGACTTCGCCGCGAGGATTAGGGTTCACTGATCGCTTAGCATGAATGGACATGCGCGAATCCTACGACTCGCGTAAGAACAAAACAAGAACTTTTAAAAGCGAAAAATGCCCGGACGGTCAGGGGGGTGA
>CANJEU010000111.1 GCA_947473445.1 Fidelibacterota bacterium
GATTTGCGATTGCACGATGAGAAAGCCGCGCACGCGCGCGACTTCAATCGCGCCGAGATAACCGCGCGCGTCGCGCTCGCCTGGACTTACGCACCGATCATATCCGGGCGGCTTCACATCGATACATGTGAGGTCGGCCGCGGCGATCTGGCCATTGAGGGATTTTTCGAACGCGGCGGTGTCGCCGTTGTATTTGAACGTCGCGAGCTGCGTATCGATCCAGCCGCGAAGCTGCGCGCGCGCGCCGAGAAAATCGGCACGCAGCATTTGCGCCGGATCATTCGGATGTTCGCGCATCGGGGTGAGCAGGCTTTTCACGTCCTCAAGAACAGCGGCCCGCGCGCCGGTCGAACTGAGCATCAGAAAAGCGGCGGCGGCGAGCGTAATTTTCACGGCGACCTCTTGAGAAAATCATCAACGCGGCGCACGACCGCGTCGCGCTGCGTGCCGGTATATCGCGTCTCGATGGTGAGTTCCGAATGAAACTGATGTCGGAACCAAGTGGACTGGCGTTTGGCGTATTGGCGGGTCGCGGTTTCAGCCCAGCGGATAGCGGTCTCAAGATTAAGCCGGCCCTCGATGTGATCGGCGAGCTCCCTGGCGCCAAGGGCGTTCATCGCCGGCGCGTCGTGCGCAATCCCCTTTTGGATCGCGGCTGCCACCTCGGCCAGGGCCCCCGCGGTCATCATGGCGGCGAATCGCGCCGCACAGGCCGCGACCAGGTCCTCACGCGCGGGCAGAAGCAGAATAGGCAGATAGTCCGCCGCCAGCGCTAGCTGGGTCGGGGCGTTATGCCAGATGCTCAGCGGCGTGCCTGTAGCCTCCAGGACCTCCCACGCCCGCGCCAGGCGCTGGGTATTGCCCGCGGGAATGCGCGCGGCGCTCTCCGGGTCGCGCTCGGCCAAAAGACGATGGAACGCCGTGTTGCCCATATCGGCAAGCAGCGTGCGCGTGGCCGCGCGGATGTCCTCGGGGATGGGCGGAATATCGGCCACGCCTTGCATCAAGACTTTAAGATAAAGCCCCGTTCCGCCGACGACGATGGGCAGGCGCTGCGCGGCATGCGCCTCAAGAATCTCGGCCGCGGCTTTCGCCGCCCAATCGGCGGCGGTGCTCACCACCTGCGCGTCGAGATTGCCAAACAGACGATGGGGCGCGCGGGCGCGCTCGGCCGCGCTCGGCTGTGCGGTCAGGATCGGAAAATCGCGGTAGCGCTGCTGGCTGTCGGCATTGATGACGACGCCGTCAAACTGGTCGGCAAGCGCGAGCGCAAGATCGGACTTCCCCGAGGCCGTCGGTCCGGCAATGACGACGACGCGTGGCCGGGCTTGCGTCACTCAGTCCAGCACGTGGCTGACGAGCCCGTCGGCAAGCTTGGGCTCGAACCAAGTGGATTTTGGCGGCATTACCTGCCCCGCGTCGGCCACGGCCATCAACTGATCGAGCGTCGTTGGATGCAGCGAGAAGGCCACTTTCATCTCGCCCGAATTGACGCGCTTTTCGAGTTCACCCAGACCACGAATACCGCCGACAAAGTCGATGCGCTTATCGCGGCGCGGATCACTGATGCCCAAGACCGGCGCGATCAGATTATCCTGCAGCAGCGAGACATCGAGGCGCGCCACCGGATCTGTTTTTGGAATATGCGCCGCCTTGATGTCGAGACGGTACCAGCGGCCGTCGAGATACATGCCAAAGCGCGTCGGTTTGTCGGGCCTCACTTGCGCATCGGCCGGTGCGACGTCGAACCGCTCGCCGAGCTTGGCGAGGAACGCTTCGGCCGAAAGTTCGCCGAGGTCCTTGATGACGCGGTTGTAGTCGAAGATGCGCATCTGATCGTGCGGGAAGGCGACGGCCAGGAAATATTCGGCCGTATCGCTCTTGCCCTTGCCGCGGCGCGCGGCGGCGACGCGTGACGCCGCCGCCGAACGGTGGTGTCCATCGGCGATATAAAGCGCCGTCATGGCGTCGAAAAGAAGCGTCAGGCGATCCACAGTCGCCGCATCGGCGATCTGCCATAACGTATGCTGGATGCCGTCGTCGGCGGTCACGTCATATAGCGGCGCGCCCGCGGCGGCGGATTCCAAAATCGTATCGACGGCGTCATCGGCCTTATAGGCGAGCAGCACAGGGCCGGTCTGCGCGTTCAGCGCTTCGATCTGGCGAACGCGATCATCTTCCTTATCCGGCCGCGTGAACTCATGCTTGCGGATGCGATTGGTATCGTAGTCGGCCACAGACGCTGCGACGACGATTCCGGTCTGCACGTGATCGCCCATCTTCAGGCGATAAACGTAGTAATGCGGCTCGGTATCGCGGATGAGCACGCCTTCCCCGGCGAGGCGGTTCAAATTCTTTGCGCCTGTCTCGTACACCACGGCGGCGTAAGGATCTGTGCCCGCGGGAAGATCGATCTCGGGTTTTGAAATGTGCAGGAAGCTGTGCGGCTTGCCCGTGGCGCGTGCGCGCGCCTCCTCGGTGTTGAGCACATCGTAGGGCGGTGCGGCGACGGCGCTTGCGTGCTGCGGCGCGGGACGAAGACCGGCGAAGGGACGGACAAGGGTCATGACAACTCTTCTGTCTGTGTGGGCGGCTATTTAGCGGCCATCCTGCGCTACGGCAATGCTGGAAAAACGCGCGAGCCCGGGGTTATCCACAGGGAGGCTATGCGTCTCGGCGCAGGCGCTGTTCCGCGAAATTGGCTAGCGCACGCGCAAAACCAGCGGTTATGGTCAACACCCACTTCCCGTTGAAAGGGTTGCCATGGCCAAAAGCAAATCGGAAATCCTGAACGACTTTCAGGAATTCATGGGCCGTCACGGCGCCAACTATCGCGAGTGGTATGTGGGCACATCCCCCGACCCGAAACAGAACCTTTTCGGCACCCACAAGTTCAAGGCGGGCGACAAAGGCCTGTTTCGCCACGGACTCTCCGAGTTGCAGGCGGCCGAAGTCGCCGAGTTCTTCATCAATCTCGGCGCCAAGGGCAATGCGTCACCCACACGCGACGCCGAATTCGTCTATGCCTACAAACGCGCGGCGCATACGAAGCCGTAAGCGCCCGACTTACTTCTCGTAGTTATCGGCCACAAACTGATTCAAGAGGCGCACACCGTAGCCCGTCGCGCCCGGCGCCGAGAGCACGGTGCCCTTCTCGTTCCAGACCACCCCGGCGATATCAAGGTGCGCCCAGGGCACACCCTTCTGGATGAAGCGCTGGATGAACTGCGCGGCGGTGATGCTGCCGCCCTTGCCGCTGCCGATATTCTTCATGTCGGCGATCAACGATTTGAGTTCGCGGTCGTATTCCTCGCCCATCGGCAAGCGCCACAGACGCTCGCCCACGGTCTTTCCCGCGGCGGTGAGGCGCTGGGCGAGATCGTCGTCGTTCGAGAACAGGCCCGCGTAGTGATCGTTGAACGTTGCGATGATTGCGCCGGTCAGGGTCGCGAGATCGACGATGGCCGAAGGTTTAAAGCGTTGCTGCGCGTACCAGACCACATCGGCCAGCACGAGGCGCCCTTCCGCATCGGTGTTCTGCACTTCGATGGTCTGGCCCGACATGGACGTGACGACATCGCCCGGACGCTGGGCGCGGCCGTCGGGCATGTTCTCGACAAGGCCGCAGAGGCCGACGACATTCACCCGCGCCTTGCGGCGCGCAAGCGTGCGCATCAGGCCGACAACGACCCCCGCGCCGGCCATATCCCACTTCATATCCCACATGCCGGGCGGGGTTTTCAGGCTGATTCCGCCGGTGTCGAAGCAAACGCCCTTGCCGACAATCGCAAGCGGCGCATGTGATTTCGCCCCGCCGTCCCAACGCATCACGAGAAGCTGGGATTCACGCTCGGAGCCCTGCCCCACGCCGAGAAGCGAACCCATGCCGAGCTTTTTCATGGCCGCTTCGCCCAGGATCTCGACCTTGATCCCGTCCTTGGCGAGTTCCTTGGCGCGCGCGGCGAAGGATTCCGGATAGATCACATTGGGTGGCTCGCTGATGAGATCGCGCGCAAAGAAAATGCCGTCCGCGATGGCGGCCACATCGGCGAACAGGCGCTTGGCTTCCGCCGCCGCGCCGGTCTGGATCGCCACCGACTTGAGTTTCGGTTTGCTCTCGCTTTCTTCTTTGGTGCGGTATTTGGCGAAGCGGTAGGACTTCTGAAGCACGCCGCCGGCGATATACGCGGCCACGAGGCCCGCCTTCACGCCGTCGAAAACATCGAGCACCACCGCCGCGCTTGCGTCGGCGGCCACCGCGTCGAACATCGCAGCGCCGAGGCGCTCGGCGGCCATGCCGTCGACCGATTTCACTTCGCCGACGCCCACGAGCACCACGCGCGACAATTTTGTGCCGCCCGGAACAACGATGGTGAGGGTCTTTTCGCGCTTTCCGTTGAAGTTCGCGGCCTTCATGGCGCGCGTGAGCGCGCCGCCGGTGGTCTTGTCGAGCGCCGCGCCCGCGGGCCCGAGCCGTGCGCCCTCGCCCACGGCGAGCACAACGGCGCCTTGGGCGGGAATGGCGATCTTGCTGAAGGTGATATTCATGGCGCGCGCCTCGCGAGGAGAGAAAATGGATGTGTGGAAGGTAACCTAGGCAGGTCTTTGCAGCGAATCAACCATACCGCGCCCGGCGGCGCGCGCCGGCATGGACAAGGCCGCTCCCGGCGGAATACTTTGGGGCGACCCCGCATTTAAGGCCGAAATTCAGGCCAACATCAAAGGAAGAGCCATGGGCAGGTTTGGCGTCGGCCAGGCCATTCGGCGCGTCGAGGACGAGCGGTTCCTGACCGGAACGGGCCGTTATACCGATGACATCGCCGTCGCCGGCGAGGCGTATCTTTTCGTTCTGCGCTCGCCCCACGCGCATGCGCGCATCATTTCCATCGACGCGGCGGACGCGCGCGAGGCCCCAGGCGTCATCGGGGTGCTGACCGCGGTTGAACTCGACGCCATGAAGGTCGGTCCAATTCCCGTCGGCGCCGTCCCGCGCGCGACGGACGGCAAACCGCCCATCCCGCCGGCGCGGCCGGTGCTCGCAAAGGGCCGCGCGCTTTACGTCGGCGAGCCGGTTGCCGCTGTCATCGCACACTCGCTGATGCAGGCGCGCGATGCGGCCGAACTCATTCAAGTCGACTACGAGGACCTCGCCGCGGTCATCTCGCTCGCCGATGCGCCGCAGGCCGAAACGATCCATCCCGAAGCGCCAAACAACGTGCTGATGACCTGGGCCGCGGGCGATGCGGCCAAGACCGAAGAAGCTTTCGCAAAAGCCGATCGCATCGTGTCGATTGATCTGCGCAACAGCCGCCTCCTGCCGACGGCCCTCGAGCCGCGCAGCGCCATTGCCGAATACGATGAAAAGACCCAGCGTTTTACGCTGACCCACGGAACCCAGGGCGTGCACACGCATAAAAATTGGTGCGCGGCCGTGCTGGGCGTGCCGCCGGAGAACATGCGCATTGTCACGCCCGACGTGGGCGGCGGTTTTGGCATGAAGAACTTCCTGTTCCACGAACCGCTGCTGTGCCTCGTCGCCGCGCGCGCCTTCGGATGTCCGGTGAAGTGGACCGGCGATCGCGCCGAGAGTTGCATGAATGACACCCACGGCCGCGATCAGGTGACCCACGGCGAACTCGCGCTTGCCGCCGACGGCACGTTCCTCGGGCTTCGCGTTTCCTATCTCGGCAACGTCGGCGCTTATGTGTCGCAGTACGGCGCTTTCGTGCAAACCGCCGCGGGGGGCGGCATGTATTGCGGCGCCTATTATATTCCGGCGGCGCATCTTTCCGTCAAAGTCGTGATGACCAATACCGCCCCGCTCGATGCTTATCGCGGCGCCGGGCGGCCCGAAGCTTCGTATCTGATCGAGCGGCTGGTCGAGAAAGCCGCGCGCGAACTGGGCGTCTCGTCGGTGCAACTGCGCCGGCGCAACTTCATCAAGCCCGAGCAATTCCCTTACGCAACCCCGCTCGGGCCTAAATACGATTCCGGACGCTACGGCGAATTGATGGATGCGGCCTTGCTGCGCGCGCAGGCGAGCAGCATCGGCGCACGCAAAGCCGAGGCTTTAAAAGCGGGCAAGCGGCGCGGCCTTGGCCTGAGCTACTACGTCGAGGCCTGCGCGGGCGGCAACGGCGAAACACCGCAGCTTTTCTTCGGCGAGGACGGGCGCTTGTCGATCCTCATCGGCACGCAATCCAACGGCCAGGGTCATGAAACGGTCTACGCCCAGATCGCCGCGGACGCCTTCTCGATCCCCATCGCCGACATCACCGTTAAACAAGGCGACAGCGATCTCATCCCCACCGGCTTTGGCACCGGCGGTTCGCGCTCGGTGCCCGTGGGCGGCAGTGCCGTCATGGTGAACTGCGTGAAGATGATCGCGCACGGCAAGGAGATGACGGCCGCGCTGCTGGACGCTCGCGCGGACGATGTCACCTTCGAGGACGGCATGTTCCGCATCGCCGGCACCAATCATGCGATGAGCCTGAAAGACGTCATCGCCGCCTCGTTCGACGAGAGGCGCCGGCCGCCGCACGTCCCGGCGGGCTTGCGGGCCAGCGAAAACTTCTCGCCGTCGGGCGCAACCTTCCCCAACGGCTGTCACGTCTGCGAACTGGACGTCGACGAAGACACGGGGATGATTTCCTTCGTGAGCTATACGATCCAGGATGATCTGGGCCGCGCGCTCAATCCGCTGTTGATGGAAGGCCAGATCGTCGGCGGCGCTGTGCAGGGCTTGGGCCAAGCCCTACACGAAGAAGCGATCTACGATGAAACCGGACAGCTTCTGACCGGGTCCTTCATGGATTACTGCATGCCGCGCGCCGATAACACGCCCACATTCAATTTTGCCTATACGGAAGTGCCGACCGATCGCAACGCGCTGGGCTTGAAAGGCGCGGGCGAAGCCGGAACC
>CANJEU010000112.1 GCA_947473445.1 Fidelibacterota bacterium
CGACAAGATCACCAAACCGCAGGCCTTTGGCGAGCTTGGCGACCGGCGGACTGGACGTGTGCAGGTCCATGTTGAACATCGCCGCCGGCATCCCGATGCCGGCCGCTGCCGCGATGGACGGCAGCACCGCCGCGACGCTGATATGAAAGGGCCTGGCATCGGCCGTCTTGGTCATTGCCGCGAAAAGCGCGGGGCTGCACGAATGGAATGTGAGATCGGGAAATTCGTCGTCGGCAAGACCGATCCCGTGCGCGTCGATGTTGACCCAATCGCCCGGCGCCAGTTGTCGCAGAACATTGGGTGCGAACATCGCAAGCACGGCGCCGTGTTTGCCGAAGACGATACCCCGCTCGCCTGCCGCAGGTCCGGTCAGGACCTCGACGGCATTGCCGACGCAGGACAAAAAGCGCACGGCATGATTGGCAGCCGGATCGGGATGGCCGAGCGAGACGCCGGGCTCGACGTGATCGCCGATCCACTTTCCGGCCACGTCGCCGAGCGCGATTCCCGTCACGACGCCGCCCTGCCCGCCCAGCGTATGCAATACACCGTTCGGGGCAAGCGCCTGGTTCGCCGACGCAGGCTGGATTTGCGCCTTGAGCCGTGTCTTGACCAGCAGGGAGGCGTTAGTAGCCACGGGTACGCTCATATTCGTTGCGAAGGGGACGTCCGCTAAGATAACGCTCGAGGTTGTCGAGGAAAATATCGACAATGCGCTCGTTCTCGGCCGCAACGGTACTCGCCGAGTGGGGTGAGATGATCACGTTGGGCAGGCTCCACAACCGACTTTCCTTCGGAAGAGGTTCGACCGTAAAGGCATCGAGCGCCGCGCCGCCGAGCTGACCAGACTGCAGCGCATCGGCCAGCGCCTCTTCGTTGATGACGGCCCCGCGAGCAACGTTGACGACGATAGCGCCCTTTCTCATGGCGGAGATATCCGCGCGCTCGACCAACAACCGCGTTTCCTCGGTGAGCGGACAGGCCAGGACCAGCACGTCAATTTCCGCGAGCGCGGCCCGGAGTTCGCTTTTCACAATTATCCGGCTAACGCCTTCGGGAGGCGCGCCGCCGGTGCGGTTCCGCATGCCCCAGACATCCATGCCGAAGAGGGCGGCATCGCGCGCGATGGCGCGGCCCACTTCCCCCAAACCGATCACCAAAGCCCGCGCGCCGGCCAGCCCACGAACCGTGTAGCGCTCCCAATGCTTGGCGGCTTTCATCTCATTGAGTTTGGGCACATCCCGGAAGAAGTGGAGCATGCCCAACATCGTGAATTCTGCCAGCGGCCGCGCGTGCACGCCGGCTGCGGTGGTAAATCTGATCTCGCTGCGATCAAGTCCGGTCGATCTGAGAAACTCGCCGATGCCCGAACTCGTGGCTTGCAACCAGCGCACCTTGGGCGCATTGCGCGGCAGGTTGGCAGGATCGAGCAGATCAAAATCGAACAGAATGTCGGCCTCGGCCAGCAGGGCGTTCCAACGGCTTCGCAGTTCGGGCGTGATCGTGCGGGCCACGCCCTTATGATCGGCCACGTAACGCGTCTTCGGCAGCAGATCCGCCTCGTGCACCACTGTCACCCGGTCGCCGCCGGCAGCTCTAATGCGCGCCACGTGTTCGTCCTCGAGCGGCGAAGAGATGAGGATCTTTGGTTTAGTGTTCATGGCTTAGCCCGTCACGGTTTCGAGTTTAGGAACGGCTTGGATCAAGGCCCGCGTATATTCGTGGCGCGCGTCAGCTATGGACCTGTCCGCAGGAATGGTTTCGACGATTTCGCCCGCGAGCATCACAAGCACGCGCGGCGCGATGAAGTCGATCAGTTGCAAGTCATGCCCGATGAAGATGACGGAGAGGCCAAGGCGGTCCTTGAGATCGAGGATCAGATTCACAACTTGGGCCTGGACCGACACATCGAGCGAACTCACGGGTTCGTCGGCGATCAGGATATCCGGCTGGGCCGCCAGGGCGCGTGCGATACAAATGCGCTGCCGCTGCCCACCCGAGAAGGCTTTGGGATAAGCATCCGCCGCAGCGACCGGCAGGCCAACCTGGCGGAGCAAGGCGCCGACGCTCTCGCGCAGCGTTTGCCGTGTTGCAAGCCCGTGCACAAGCATGACTTCACCGAGCGCATCGCCGATGCGGATCGTTGGATTCAAGGAAGCATAGGGATCCTGGAAGACGGTTTGTATGCCGCGCCGGCGTTTGCGCAATTGCGGCTCACTCAGCACCGTCAGATCTTCGCCCTTGAAGATGATGCGTCCGCTGTCGGCCCGTTCCAGCAGGGCGACACAACGGGCCAGCGTAGTCTTTCCCGAGCCGCTTTCGCCCACGACACCAAGAATTTCCCCTTTTGACAGTTCAAAGCTCGCGCTCGCCAACGCGGGGCGAAGATTAGGCGCCGGCGCGCTGAAGAAGCCGCGCCGCGGCGCGTAAGACTTGGAGATTCCCTCGACGCGCAGAAGCGGCTCAGCCATGGGCGACCTCGCGCTGCATGAGGCTGAAGCTCTCGAGATTCATGCTTTGCACGTCGGCGGTGCGAATGCAGCGCGCCGTATGTCCCGGTGAAACTTCCGCAAGACTTACAGCGCCGGCGCGGCATACATCGATCGCCAGCGGACAGCGCGGGGCAAATCGGCAGCCCTTTGCGCGGTCGCCGAGCGGCGGCGGCGCGCCCGGGATGGACATCAGCCGCGCCGCGGACTTATCACGGCGCGTACTGGCCAGCAGCCCGACGGTATAGGGCATGCGCGGATGCAAAAGGATGTCTTTCGTCGGTCCCTCCTCGACAATCTGCCCCGCATACATCACCGCAATACGGCTGCAGAGCGACGCCACAACGGCGAGGTCGTGGGAGACCAGCAACAGCCCCATCCCCTCTTCCCGGCGCAGATCGTCGAGCAATGTGAGGATATTCTTCTGCACGATGACGTCGAGCGCGGTCGTGGGTTCGTCGGCGACTAGAATGGCCGGCTTTGCGGCTAGCGCCATGGCGATCATGATGCGCTGACGCATGCCGCCGGAAAACTCATGCGGGAAGCTGGCGGCGCGCGCCTTCGCATCCCGGATGCCGACGCGCTCCATCAGCCCCACGGCGCGCGCAAAGGCGTCGCCCTCCGAGACATCGCCGTGCGAACGGATCACCTGCGTGATCGAATCCCCAATGCGTGCGACGGGATTGAGCGACGACATCGGGTCCTGAAACACCATAGCGATTCCGGCGCCGCGCACGGCGCGCAGTTGCCCGGGCGACATGCCAAGGATGGAATGCCGGCCCACACGAATTTGCCCGCTGGCGGTGGATTTCTTGGGAAGCAGCCCCAGGGCCGCGCGGGAGGTCAGGCTTTTGCCCGATCCGCTTTCACCGACGAGGCCGACCGCTTCGCCCATCGCCACACGCAGGGAGACGCCGTTCACGGCAATCTTTTGCCCACCGTCGAAGGCAATGGAGAGATTTTCAATGGACAGTCCCGAGTGATCACTCATCGAGGCGCCTTACTTTATCGGCAAAGCCATCGCCGATCAGGCTTACGACGAGGCTCACGATGACAATGGCAAGGCCGGGCCCCACGACCGTCCAGGGCGCCGTTAGCATCATCGAACGCGATTCCGCGATCATCAGCCCCCATTCGGGCGCCGGCGGCTGCGCCCCCATCCCGAAGAAGCTCAGCGTCGCGCCCACCTGAACGTCGAGCGCGAAGTCGCTCATGGCAAAGACAAGGGCCGGCGGAATGGCGTTCGGCAGGATATGCCGGAACATGATGCGCAGGTGCCCGAAGCCCAAATTGCGGGCGGCAAGCACGTATTCGCGCTTCTTGAGGGCGATCGTCTCGGCGCGAATGATGCGTGTATAGAGCACCCAGCTAACGATGGTGAGCGCGATATAAAGGTTCAGCAAGCCGGGCCCGAGCATCGCGACAATGGCGATCACCAGAACCAGGAACGGGAACGCGATAATGACATCGACGATACGGCCGATGACCGCATCGACCCAGCCGCCGTAGTAACCGGCCACAAGACCGAGGATGGTGCCGATGATCAGCGGGAGCGCGACCCCAATCGCGCCGATCTGCAAATCGATGCGCGCGGCATAGATGACCCGCGTGAGCACATCGCGCCCCAGATGATCCGTGCCCATCGGATGAGCCAGGGAGGGGGCTTTCAACGCATTGGCGAGATCAATGAGGATGGGGTCGTAGGCGGTGATCAGCGGCGCGAAGATCGCGGCCAGAAGAATGAGGACAAAACTCGCGATCCCGACGCGCAGGGACCAGTTGCCTTTGGACAGCCAGGCGACACCGGGACGAACAGGCATGAGGGAGATGGGCGCGTCGCTCACTTGTGCAACGCCATGCGCGGATCAAGCCAACTGTAGAGCAGATCGCCCACAAGGTTCGTTACGACAACGAGCAGGGCGAAGATCAAGGTCGCAAGCTGGATGACCGCATAGTCGCGGGTGGCGATGGAGCCGATCAACAGCGACCCGACTCCGGCAAGCGAGAACAGCCTCTCGACGATGACGGTGCCCCCGATCAGATAACCCAGGTTGATGGTCACCACCGTCACCGCAGGCCGTAAGCTATTGCGAAGGATGTAATTGAAGTTCAGATAGCTGGGCTTGAGGCCCATCGCCCGGCCCGTGGTGACATAGTCCGAGGCCAGGACCTCGATGATACTGCTGCGCAGGGTCCGCACCAGGATCGGCGAGATGGAGATCGCGAGAGTGATGGCAGGCAGGGTGAGATGGGCCAGCGTATCGAAACCGCCCTCCCCTTGCCCCGTGATCGGCAGAAGCTGGTATTTCACGCCGAAGATATAGGCCAGAAGAATGCCCGACCAGAACACGGGCATGCCAAGGCCGATGGTGAACAAGATGCGCATGAAGTGATCCGTCGCCTGTCCCTGCCGCGCGGCGGAGAGGAACGCGCAAGGCACGGCAATCAGGATCGCGAGTACAATGGCGTAGCCCATCAACATCAGCGTGATGGGCAGACGCTCAATCGTAATCAGCCACACATCCTGCTGGTAGAAGAACGAGATCCCGAAGTCGCCGGTCAGCGCGTGCGACAGAAAATTGAAATACTGCTGCCAGAGCGGCAGGTCCAATCCCAGTTGATCCCTGACGCGCGCGATAAGCTGGGGTGTGGCCCGGCTGCCGAGCGCGGCTATGGCTGGATCGCCTGGAATCAGTCTCACCAGCAAAAACACAACGATGCTGATGCCGAAAAGAACCGGGATCGCCTGCAGCAGCCGCGAGACGGTGTACCGGATCATGCCGCGCCGACACCACCATCGATGGTGAGTGCGCTTCCCGTGACGAAACGGGACTCATCGGCGGCAAGATAAGCAATCGCCGCCGCCACATCTTCCGGGTTGCCGATGTAGTGCACGGGGGGACGCTGCGAGACCCGCTGATAGGCTTCCTCGCGGTTTGCCTCCAGCGCGAAACGACGTTCCAGCATATCGGTGTGAATGATGCCGGGGCACACACAATTGACGCGTATTTTCCGGGTTGCGAAATCGAGCGCCATACTGCGGGTCAGGGAAATAAGACCGGCCTTCGAGGCGCAATAGGCCGCAAGACGGGGCGAGGACACTTGCCCCATCAGCGATGCGTTGTGCACCACAGCCGCGCCACCGGTGGAAGCGGCACGCGCGAGCAGTTGCGGGGCAAAAATACGCGAAGTGAGGTAAGGGCCGCGGAGATTGACGGCCATGATGTCGTCCCAGACATCGGGCGTCGTTTCTTCGATGGATCCTAGCTTCTCGATGCCGGCGTTGTTGACGAGGACGTCGACGCCCCCGAAGACCTCGGCGGCTTGCGCGGCAGCGTTTGCGATGCTGGCTTCAGACCGCACATCAAGGCGTCCCGCGAAACCATGATGATCGTCCCCACAGAGGAAAAGCGTTTCACGCGCGCCGTTAAGATCGATATCTAGAATGGCAACGCGCGCGCCTTCCGCAGCCAAGCGCAGGGCCACGGCGCGGCCGATGCCGCCTCCGGCGCCCGTCACGACGCAGTCCTTACCGACAAACCGGCGCGCATTTGTCATTTCAGCAAGGCTCCGAGATCGACAGGCAGGGCAATGCCCGTGATCGCGCGGGCTTCCTCCGAGGCGAGGAAGAGCACCGCATTGGCGATATCGACCGGTTCGCACCAGGGAATCGGAAGCGTGTTCCATTTCAAATAGTACTCACGCGCTTCATCGAGTGTCGTTCCCGGATGTCCGCCCAGGCGGTCGAGATAAGCCTGGTTCATCACCATGTCGGTTTTGACGACGGTGGGATCGACGGAGTTCGCGCGTATACCATAGGGCGCGAGCTCGAGCGCGAAGGCCCGCATGAGACCGAGCACGCCATGTTTCGCCGCTGTGTAATGCGCAAACTGTTTATTGGCGCGGTGGCTGAGCACGGAGCCGACGAACACGAGCGCGCCCGACTTCTGGGCGATCAAAGACGGGCTGACGGCACGGGCCGTTTTAAACACGCCTGTCAGATTGACGTCGATCATGGTTTGCCATTGCTCGTCCGTCAGCTCCCAGGCCGAAGCCCAGGAGTCGATGCCCGCGGCCATGACAGCAATATCGATCCTGCCCCATGTCGCCGCGACGGTTGCGACGGCCTCGTTGATCTGCGCCGTGTTGGTGACATCGGCAGTCAAGGTCAAGGCGCGGCGGCCCAAGGCCTCGACTTCGGCGCGCACTTCATCAAGTTGCGAACCGCGCGCGCCTGCGTAAGGGATGCCAGGAACATCGCGGCCGATATCGAGCAACGCAATATCGGCGCCTTCCTCGGCAAAACGGATTGCGGTGGCCCGTCCGATGCCGCGCGCGGCGCCGGTGATAACGGCGATTTTGTTTGAGAGACGACCGGTCATTAGCGGCGCGGGGGATAAGGACGCGTGTCGAAGGGCTCGACAA
>CANJEU010000113.1 GCA_947473445.1 Fidelibacterota bacterium
CTCGCCAAGCTTGAGAATCCGGACGTGATCCTTGGGTGGATGAACCGCGCCTGCGCGATCCTGCCCGAAGGTCCCTGGGTCAATGTCGGGCGTCTGGGCGGCTATTACAGCCTCAAATACTATCGCCGATGCCATCACCTCGTCTGCAACACGCCCGACATCGTCGATTACGTGGTGCGCGAAGGATGGCCGGCGAACCGCGCGCATTTCATTCCCAACTTTACCCCGGTTGATGACTCGCCCCCCGCCGATCGCGCCGGCCTGGACACTAAGGCCGGTGACAAGGTGCTTCTCATTCTGGCGCGCCTTCACAAAGTCAAAGGCGTCGATGTGGCCATCCGCGCGCTTGCGGCGATCCCCGACGCTGTCCTGTGGATCGCCGGGGACGGCGCCCTCGAAGGGGCGCTGCGCAGCCTCGCCGAAAACGAAGGTGTGGCCGACCGCGTGCGGTTCCTCGGCTGGCGCGACGATCGCTCGGCCCTGCTGCGCGCTGCCGACGTCTGTTTGGTCCCGTCCCGCTATGAGCCGTTTGGGAACGTGGTGATCAACGCCTGGGCGCATGGCGTGCCGCTCGTCGCCGCCGCCAGCCAAGGGCCCAGTTTTCTCATCCGCGACGGCGAGGACGGACTCAAGGTCCCGGTCGATGACGCACACGCTCTGGCCGTGGCCGTCAACGCGGTCCTCGGGGACGGCGGCCTCTGGGGCAGGCTGCGGGCCGGAGGTTTTGAACGCGTCCGCAAAGAGTTTTCCGAGGACGCTGTCGTTCAGCGATATATGGATTTGCTTTCAACCGTGAGGCGCTAAAAAAGCCCGCGCCTTGCGGGTTGGCGCGTGGCATGGAACCAGGGCATAGTGTCGCCGCATGCAGCCCTTCCACGCCAAGAAAGACGAGCCTTCAGTCCCGGATGTCGACGCGCAACCGCTGGGCGAGGAGCGCGATCATCTTGCACTCATCGCCGATATGACCAAGGAGTTCGGCGCGGCCAACGACTATAAGGCCGTCGCCCATACGGCGCTCGAACGCATCACCAAATATGTCGGCGCGGAAGCGGCTTCGCTTTTCCTGCTCAGCGATGCCGGCGATATGCTCGTGTGCGTCGCCTGCTACGGCCCGGTCGACATCACCGGCCTCAATATTCCAGCCGCGACGGGCGTGGTCGGACGCTGCGTGATCTCGCGCAAGGGCCTTATGGTGCGCGACGTCTCCCAGGACGGTGACTTCGGCGCGGCGGTCGACGAGAAGACCGGTTTCACCACGCGCTCGCTGCTGGTCGCGCCGCTGGCCATCGGCAAGGAATGCCTCGGCGCCATCGAGATCATCAATCGCGCCGGCGGGGACGGACTGTTCAGCGGCGAGGATCTCCTGCTCCTCGAAACGCTGGCCCGCGCCGCTGCGCTCGCCATCAACAACTTCCGCCTTACCCATAAGATCGTTCAGCAGGAGCGCGACCGGCACGAGCTCGACCTCGCCGCCGAGATCCAGCGCGACCTGCTGCCGCAGCCCTCGACACGCGACTTCCCCATCCACGGCATCAATATTCCCGCCCGTTCCGTCTCGGGCGATTTCTTCGACATTCTTACACTTCCCGACGGGCGCATCTGGTTCAATGTCGCCGACGTGTCGGGCAAGGGCATGAATGCCGCCCTGTTGATGGCCAAGACCTCAAGCCTCTTCCGCTGCCTTGCCAAAAGCGCCGAACATCCCGGCCAGCTGCTCAACGCCATCAATAACGAACTCTGCGAGACCAATTCGCACGGCATGTTCGTGACGATGGTGGGCGGGCTGTTCGACCCAACCATAGGCGTTGTGCGCCTTGCCAATGCCGGCCACGAGCCGCCGTTACTGTTCGATGCGAGGACGGAGCGTTTTACATCGGTGCCGGCCGATGCGCCGCCGCTCGGCATCGCGCAGGATATAGCCGGACAGGATGGATTTCCGGTGCGCGAACTCTATCTCGCCGGCGGTACGCTCTATGTGTTTACCGACGGTCTCACCGAAGCCACAACGTTCGGCGGGGGCATGCTGGGGATCGACGGCGTGCGCGCGCTGATTCGCGACCATGCCGATCAGTCGCCCGACCTGCGCCTCAAAAGCATCGCCGGCGCGGTCAAGTTGCCCGGCCAGTCGCTGCGCGACGATCTGACATTGCTCGTGGTCGAGGATATGGCCATCGCGCCGATGGGTGCGAAGCCGCCCAACGCCAGCCTTGAGACGCCGGCCGACGAACAGATCGTGCGGATCCGCGTTCCAGCCCGCGCCGACCGTCTCAAGCTCATCCGCGCCGCCACCGAACAGGCGGCCCGCTTTGTTGACGCTCCCGAAGCCTGGACCTTCGATCTCAAGATGGCGGTCGATGAGGCCTGCCAGAATATCGTCCGCCACGCTTACAAGGGGCGCGAGGACGCGGGCGACATCGTCATCGACTTTATGCGCCGTGGCGGCGCGCTCGAAATCGACATCATGGATTTTGCCGATCCGGTCGATCCCGACACCATCCGACCCCGTGACATCACCGAAGTGCGGCCCGGCGGGCTTGGCGTACACCTCATCAAGTCGGTGTGTGACGAAGCCAAATTCGTGACGCCGCCGCCCGGAGTCGGCAACTTATTTAAATTGACCAAACGCCTCCCAACCAAGGTATCTTAAAGACCGGGGACCATATTTAATGTCTTACGAAGTCAAAAACGTGAATGGCGCCGCGGTCGTGGCGCTCACCGGCGATGTCGATCTGCAGACCTCGCCGACGGTGCGCCAGAAGCTGCTCGAGAGCCTCGAGCTGCATACCTGCATCGTCGTCGACTTGTCGGCGGTGAACTATATCGACTCCTCGGGCGTCGCTTCGCTTGTCGAGGCTTTCCAGGTCTCGCGGAAGAAGGGCACGACCTTCTCGCTCGCTAGCGTTTCTTCCGCCGCCATGCGGGTTCTGTCGCTCGCGCGGCTCGACAAGGTGTTCACGATTCATCCGTCCGTCGAAGCTGCCCTCTCCGCGCAAGGCTAAATCATGGCCGAGGCCGGGGATCGGGCAATACCGACGCGGATTGCAGAGACCCTCGACAAGGTCGGCCGCAGCGCGGTCGCTGGCATTGCGGAGGTCGGCCTCGGCGCCGTCCTTCTCTGGCAAAGCATCTACTGGATTTTCCTCGGCCGCAGCCGCGAGCAGCCGCTGCGGATTTCCGCGACGTTCGAACGCTGCATGGAAGTGGGCATCCGCGCCCTTCCCATCGTCACCATGTTGTCGGTCACGATGGGTATCATGTTCGCCATCCAGGGGATCTATACGCTCCGGGTCTTCGGCGCCGAGGAACAGGTCACCATCGGGCTTGGGATATCCATCGTGCGCGAGTTCGGGCCCCTACTTACCGGCATTATGGTCGCTGGGCGCACCGGTTCCTCGCTGGCCGCTCGCCTTGGAACGATGCGCATCAGCCAGGAAGTCGACGCCCTCGAAGTCATGGGCATCAACCCCGTGCGCTTCCTCGTCGCGCCGGCGCTCATCGCCATGATGGTGATGGTGCCGTTACTGACGCTGTGGGCCGATATCATGATGCTGATCGGCGCCGGCTGGTATGTGACGGTGGACCTGGGCATGAGCTTCGCGGCCTATACCGACCGCCTGCTCGAAGTGATCGAGCTCAACGACGTTCTGCATGGCCTGTCTAAGGCCGCGCTGTTCTCCATTCTCATCACCCTCGTCGGCGTCATCAACGGCGCCAGCGTCACGGGCGGCGCCGAGGGCGTCGGGCGTATGACGACGCGTTCGGTCGTGCTTTCCATCAGCGCGATCATCGTCACAGACATGATCTTTGCCTTCATCACCACACGATCATGATGCGGGCATGAGCGAGCAGGCCGAAAAACCAGAAGACCGCGAACGCCCCGATCTCACCGACGCTCCCGCGGTGATCGAGGTCAAGAAGCTGGTCACCCATTACGGCACGCGCAAGATCCTCAAGGGCATCGATCTAACCGTCCGCGAGGGCGAGATCATGGTGATCATGGGCGGATCGGGCTCGGGCAAAAGCACCTTGCTCAATACACTGCTCGGCCTGCTGCGTCCGACCTCGGGAAATGTTCATATTCTGGGCGAGGATCTGACCCAGATCTCGCAGGTCGAAAAGACAAGGCTGCGCCGTAAGATCGGGGTCGCCTTCCAGGGCGGGGCCCTGTTCGGGTCATTGAACGTTCTGGAAAATATCATGTTGCCGCTGCGCGAGCATACCAAGCTCGACGTCAACACCATGCGCATCATGGCCCGGCTTAAAATGCAGGTCGTCAACCTGTCTGGGTTCGAACATCTCATGCCATCGGAACTTTCGGGCGGCATGACCAAACGCGCGGCATTCGCGCGGGCCGTCGTCATGGATCCCCGGATCCTGTTCTGCGATGAGCCGTCCGCCGGCCTTGATCCGATCGTGGCCTCGGCCATCGACGACCTGATCTTGAACCTGCGGGATGCCATGGGGATGTCGGTAGTCGTCGTCACCCACGAGCTCGAAAGCGCCTTCCGCATCGCCGACCGCATTTGTGTGCTCGATAAGGGCGGTATTCTGATGACAGGCACGGTGGATGAGATACGATCTAGCGATAACGAACGTATCCAGAACCTCCTCAACCGGCGCACCGAAACAGAGACGCTGGATCCAGAGGAATACCTAAAGCGCCTGACGGCGGCGAACGACTAGGACGCGCCGAGGGCGAGGGGAAAGAATGCAAGACAGTCGCATCAACTATGTTGTGGTAGGCGCTTTCGTCACGGCGATGCTGGTGGCGTTCGTGGTCATCATCTCCGTCCTTGCCGGAAGCACCGGCGACACCGACGAATATTATACCGTGTACGACAATGTCGGCGGCGTGAAGCTCGGCACCCTGGTGTACTACGAGGGTTATCAGATCGGTCAGGTCGATGAAGTCGCGCCCATGGGCGAGGGCGCGAAGGTGCGCTTCAAGGTCACGATGGCCGTGCAGGAAGGCTGGCAGATCCCCGACGACAGCGTCGCCCGCGCGCAAGTCTCGGGCCTGCTGTCGGCCATCGCCATCGACATCCAGGGTGGCAAGAGCCCGACGATCCTTAAGCCCGGCGCTCAGATCGAAGGCGTCGAAGGCACCAATATTTTCGCCACGCTCGCCGATATCAGCTCCGAGTTCCAGGAACTGTCGACCAATACGATCCAGCCGCTGCTGGCCAGCATCAATACCTACGTCAATCAGTTTGGCGCCACGACCATGCAGCACCTTCCCGCGCTGATGGATAACCTCGAGAAATTGAGCGCGAGCCTCGAGCGCACCTCGGGTATCGTCGAAAAAGAACTTCTGAAGCCGGAAAACCGCGAACAGTTCGACGCCATCATGACCAACCTCAATCAGGTCTCGAACGATCTGAAGCAGACCAGCGCGCTGCTCAACAAATCGATCACCAACGTCAACCAAGTGGTCGAGAACAATGCCGGAAATGTCGACGAAGCGATGCGCAGCCTGCGCTACACGCTCGACACCTTCTCGCGCCACGTCGACGATATTTCGCAGAACATCGATGCCACCGCGCGCAACATGAGCGAGTTCAGCCGTGCGATCCGCGCCAATCCGGGCGTGCTGCTGTCGGGCAAGGATGCGCCCGATCCGCCGCAGGGGGCGCCCAAATGAGCACGCCCATGATCGAGCGCCGTCTCTTCGTTCTGGGCCTGGCCGCGCTCGGCGCCTGTTCGTCCGACCCGCCGCCGCCGGAAGTCTTCTACCGTCTCGGCGCTTTGGCGCCCGTACAGCCGCTGGCCGGCGGTCCGATCCGCGGCATCGTCGATGTGGCGCAGGTGCGCACCCAAGGCGTCGTCGGCGGCCGCGCGATTCTGTATCGAGAAGGACCCAACCAGGTCATCGCGTACCACTATCATGCGTGGCAGGAACCCACGGGCGTGATGCTCCAGCGTGCCCTGGCCGAGACCCTGCGGTCGGCGCAGGCGTTCGAGACGGTGGCCACGCCCGAGATGCGCCTCGACCGCAACTATGAGCTGATGGGCGATCTGCTGCTGTTCGAGCATGTGCTTTCGGGCGGCGGCGCGACGGTCACAGTAGAGATCGAAATCACCCTGCGCCGGATCGCCGGGAATCGGCAGCTGCTGGCCAAGACCTATCGCGCGGACGAGCAGGTGGCCGGCGCGACGGTCGCGGCCGCGATTCCGGCCTTTACCAAGGCGGTCGACAAGATCGCCGCGGCCCTGCTGGCCGACATGGCAGCCCTGCCCAAACAGGCCTAAAATCGGCCTTTCCACGGGTTGCCGGGGTGGCGGGGGGCCTCTAGTATCCGCCCCCACCTCCTGGAGACCGTTTCCTTGCGCTATGTGAGTACCCGCGGCCGCGCTCCTGTGCTCGGCTTTGACGACGTTCTGCTGGCCGGCCTTGCCACCGACGGCGGCCTTTATGTGCCCGAAACCTGGCCGCAATTTTCGCCCGCCGATTTTGAATCCTTCGCCGGCCTCGACTACCCGGCGCTCGCCGCGCGCGTCATGGCGCCTTTCGTCAAAGGCTCCGTCCTTGAAAACCAACTCGAGGACCTGACCCGGCGCGCCTACGCCTCGTTCACCCATCCGGTCGTCGCGCCGATGGTACAGACCGGCGCCAACGAATGGCTGCTCGAGCTGTTCCACGGCCCCACCCTCGCGTTCAAGGACTTCGCCCTGCAGGTCGTCGGCCTGATGTTCGACGAGGTGCTCAAAGCCCGCAACGCGCGCATTACCATCGTCGGCGCCACCTCGGGCGATACCGGTTCGGCGGCGATCGAAGCAACCAAGAACCGCGACGCCATCGACATTTTCATTTTGCATCCGTCGGGCCGTACGTCCGAGGTGCAGCGCCGCCAGATGACGACGGTGGATGCTAAAAACGTCCATAACATCGCCATCGAAGGCACCTTCGA
>CANJEU010000114.1 GCA_947473445.1 Fidelibacterota bacterium
ACCCAGGTATTCGCGCCATTATGGCAATTTGCCTTCGGCTTCCTGATAGACTTTGATGATGGCAAGCCCCTGCTGCGAGCCGATAAGGGCCCAGCTTTTATAGGGACCCCAGTTCGCCTGTTTCACCGCTTCGCAATTTTGCGCCGTGGCGCAAGGCACCCCCGCCTTATGCAGGCGCTTGGCCTCGACGATAACATACGCGATCGCTTTTCCTGATTCGGCTAGGTCCGCCTTGAGATCCGCCTTGCTGTCGATGAAACCATGACCGGGAATGACCCAGTCTGCGTTCAGGGCTTCGGCTTTCTTGATGCTCGCCACCCATTCGGTGGGATAGGCCGAGCGCATCGCTGGGAATACATCGCGCAAATATATCTCGCCGAGGAACAGAACCTTTGTAGCGGGCAGGTACACCGCAAGGTCGCCTCCGGTGTGAGCGCGACCGAGATTGAGCACCTGGAGCTCGGTGCCGCCAACATTGAGGACGCGCTTGTCCGTCACCAATTCCGTCGGAATGGCGGCGTTTTTATTGCGCTCCATATTGGCCTTAGAAACGGGCGTTGAGACGAACACCGCGTCGGGCCAAGCCGCCTTGATCTCGGCATTTCCGCCGACATGGTCGATATGGTCGGAACCGACGATGACGTACTTCAAAGGCTGGGGTGTGATTTTTTTGATGCTGTCAACGAGCCGCGTCCCGTCCACGGAATCGCCCTGCCCATCGACGAGCACCGTGCCGGCCGGAGTAACGACGATCAAGCTGACCGTATTGATCACCTTGCCGTCGGGGTCGGGCGCATGAGTGTCTTCATAAGCGTAGACGTTCGGAACGAGCTGTTGCCAGCGCGGAAAATCTTTCTCCGTCAGGCCGCGCATTGCAATGTCGGCTGACTTCGGGAACTTATCCGCCGCAACGGCGCCAACGGACGATGCCGCCAATGCAGATGTAACCGCCGCAATCAAACAAAGCGTCCTCATCGGAACCCTCCCAGGTTGACGTTAGATGGGTAGCGCAGTTGTCGTCTTGATCTCCGATACCGCTGCAAAGGAATGCACTTCGCGCACGCCGGGCACGCGAGAAAGCTTTTCAAAATAGAACTTCTCGTATTCATGCAAATCGTGCGTGACGACCCGCAGCAAGAAGTCGAACCCGCCAAGGATGACGTGACACTCCATGACTTCCGGGAACGCGCGTATCGCTTGCGAAAAATCGTTTAAGTTCGGTTGGTCGTTCTGGACGACTTTCACCTGCACAAAAAATTGCGCCCGCAGGTCGAGTTTATCGCGATCGAGCACAGCGACGATTTTCGAGATATAGCCTTCGTCCTTGAGCCGTTGGATGCGGCGCCAGCACGGTGATTGAGATAGCCCCACGGCCTCGGCGATTTCGGCCGCGGAGCGCGAAGCATCCTCCTGCAGCGTCCTTAGTATCTTCAAATCGATCTTGTCGAGCTCAGTCGCCATGGCGTCCCCCTCACCAGCCGCTCGCACACATCTCTAAACGTGGATGCCGTGCCCTAGCGTCCGAAGTGCCGCTTCAAAGAACCCTTCCGACAGTGTCGGGTGGGCGTGAATAATCCCGGTGATGTCTTCGATCGTCGCGCCCATTTCGAGCGCCATCGCAAATTCTCCGGACAGTTCAGATACGTTACGCCCCACGGCCTGAATGCCGAGCAGGCGGTGGTCGTCCTTCCGCGCGATGATACGCACGAAGCCGCCGTTGTCGGCGCCTTCCAGCGTCATGGCGCGGCCGTTCGCCGCCCATGGGAACGAGGCGTTCAAAACTTCGCCGTTCACCTTGTCCTCCGGACCGAGGCCCACCGAGACGATCTCGGGTTCGGTGAAACATACCGCCGGTATCGCAACGGGATTAAACCGCCGCTTATGGCCGGCGATGATTTCAGCCACCATTTCGCCCTGGGCAGAGGCCTTATGCGCCAACATCGGCTCGCCAACGAGATCGCCGATCGCCCATACATCGCGCATCGACGTGCGGCACTGATCATCCACTTTGACGAAGCGGCCGGCGAGGTCGACACCCATATTCTCCAGGCCCCACCCTTCGGTACGCGGCTTGCGGCCAACGGCGACCAGAACCTTGTCGGCCTTGATGTCGGTTTTTTTGCCGTCCGGCCCTTCGACAGTTAGAGCGCCGCCGGCGAAACCCTGCGCCTTCGTACTAACGAGGACTTCGACGCCATTCTTCTTGAGCCATTGGGCGACCGGCGCCGTGAGTTGCTTGTCGTACGTCGGCAGAATGCGTTCGGCCGCTTCTACAACCGTCACTTCGGCGCCAAGTTTGCGCAAAGCGATCCCGAGTTCGAGGCCAATGTAACCGCCGCCAACGACAGCGAGGCGTTTTGGCAGCGCCGCGAGATCAAGCGCTCCGGTCGAGGAGATGACATCGCCGCCGAACTTCAGATGCGGGAGCTCCACCGGATCGGAGCCGGTAGCCAGGATTACATGCTCCGCCGTAATGGTGATATCACCGACGGCGCACGTTTTCGCGTCGGAAAACTTCGCCCATCCCGACACAACGCGCACCTTGGCGCGTTTGAGCAGGCCGGTGACGCCGCTATTGAGGCGATCGACGATGCCCTCTTTCCACTTCACCGTTGCAGCGAGGTCAAGCTTAGGCGGCTCGGACAGCGAAATGCCGACATGCCCGCCTTTCGCCGCCGCATGACTCATCTGCTCGAACATTTCGGCGGCGTGAATAATGGCTTTGGAAGGGATGCAGCCGCGGATGAGACAGGTACCGCCGAGGCGATCGCCGTCGACAACAACAGTGTCGAGGCCGAGCTGGCCGGCGCGGATACCCGCGACGTAACCGCCCGGCCCGCCGCCGACAACGAGAACTTTGGTCTTGATGTGTTCGGCCATGATCAACGCATAAAAATAGTTGCGGGATGCTCGAGCATCGCCTTGATGGTCTGAATAAAGCTCGCGGCGTCGAAGCCATCGATGATCCGGTGATCGAACGACGAGGAAATGTTCATCATCTTGCGGATAGCGACTTGGCCATTCCGCACCACGGCGCGTTCGATGATCTTATTGGGACCCACGATGGCCACTTCCGGCCGATTGATGATGGGCGTGTGCGTGATGCCGCCCAGCGTGCCGAGGCTGGTGATGGTGATGGTCGAGCCCGAGAGCTCCTCCACAGCCGCCTTCCCCGTGCGCGCCGCATCGGCCACGCGCTTGAGCTCAAGCGCTCCATCCCAGATATCGCGCGCTTCGGCGTGACGCACCACCGGCACCATGAGACCGTTCGGCGTTTGCGTGGCGATGCCGATGTGCACCGGCTTATGTCGATAGACGACATTAGCTTCGTCGTCGAAGGTCGAATTGATCTGCGGATGATCTGTCACCGCAACGCAGATCGCGCGCATGATAAACGGCAGCAACGTTAATCTTGGCTGATCGGCCTGCTTATTGGCGTTCATATGAACGCGCAGATCCTCAAGCTCGGTAACGTCGACTTCCTCAACATAGGTGATGTGCGGGATATGACGCTTCGCCGCCTGCATACGTTCGGCGATTTTGCGCCGCAGACCGATGATCTTGATTTCATCAACGCCGCTGCGCTTGCTTAGTCCGCCGCCGCCGCCGCTGCGGCCCGAGGTGCTTGCGCCGCTGGCGACAAAGGCGTCGAGATCTTCGTGCGAAATGCGCCCTCCGGGACCGGTGCCCGGAACGTATTGGAGTTTCAAACCGAGCTCGTCGGCGCGCTTGCGCACGGCCGGCGAAGCCAGCGGACGCTCGCCCGCAACACGGGGCTGCGCGGCTTTCTGGGGCTCCGAGACTTTCGGCGCAGGGGCTTCGACTTTGGGCGGCGGCGCCGCAACCGCGGGCTTGGGCGCCTCGACTTTCGGCGCAGGCGCAGCCGCCTTCGCGGGTGCCTTCTGTTCGGATGCGTTTCCAGCACCTTCGACCTCGAAGGTGACGATGATCGAACCGACTGCAGCCTTATCGCCGGCCTGACCTGCGGTCTCGGTGATAACGCCGATCACAGGCGACGTGAGTTCGACCGTTGCCTTATCGGTCATCACATCGACCAGCGGCTGGTCTTCCTTGACGGTGTCGCCGACCTTGACGTGCCATGCGACGATTTCCGCTTCGGCCGTACCTTCGCCGACATCGGGCAGTTTGAAGACGTATTTTGCCATTTAAGCCTCCACGACGCGGCGCAGGGCCTCGCCCACGCGCTTCGGACCCGGGAAATATTGCCACTCGAACGCATGCGGATAAGGTGTGTCGTATCCGGTGACGCGTTCGATCGGCGCTTCGAGATGGTAGAAACAATGTTCCTGAACCAGCGCCGAGAGTTCGGCGCCATAACCGGATGTGCGCGTCGCTTCGTGCACGACCACGCAGCGACCAGTCTTCTTCACCGACACTAAGATGGTGTCGATATCGAGCGGAATAAGTGAACGCAGGTCGATCACCTCGGCGTCGATCCCGGTCTCGCGCGCGGCGGCCAGTGATACGTGTACCATGGTGCCGTAGCAGATGACGGTGACAGCCTGGCCTTCGCGTACGATGGCGGCCTTCCCCAGTGGAATGTTGTAATAGCCCTCAGGCACTTCGCTCGCCGGGTAGGCCGACCAGGCTTTCACGCCGTCATCGCTGTGGCCTTCAAACGGGCCCGTATAGAGGCGCTTGGGCTCGAGGAAGATCACCGGATCGTCGTCTTCAATGCAGCTGATCAGCAGGCCTTTGGCGTCATAGGGTGTTGACGGGATGACCGTCTTCAGCCCAACGACATGCGTGAACAAGCTTTCCGGGCTCTGGCTGTGCGTCTGACCGCCGTAGATGCCCCCGCCGTAAGGGGAGCGAACAACCATCGGGGCGAAAAACTCACCGGCCGAGCGGTAGCGCAAACGCGCGGCTTCCGACACCAGCTGGTCCATGGCGGGATAGATGTAGTCGGCAAACTGGACTTCCACGACCGGGCGCAGTCCATACGCACCCATGCCGATGGCGGCCGCGACGATCCCGCCTTCGGTGATTGGGGCATCGAAGCAGCGATTGACGCCGAACTTCGCCTGCAATCCTTCCGTGGCGCGGAATACGCCACCGAAGAAGCCGACGTCTTCACCGAAGACGATGACCTTCTTATCTTTTTCCATCATCGTGGCCATCGCTGAGTTGATGGCCTGCACCATATTCATCGTTGCCATGGCTAGAACCCCGCCTCCTGACGCTGGGCACGCTGGCGCCAATCGGGTTCCTTGAACACGTCCTCGAACATGGTCTTAGGGCTGACGGTCTTGCCCTGCCCGAGCGTCCCGGAGGCCTCGGCTTCCTTTTGGGTCGCGCGCACTTCGGCGATCACTTCTTCTTCCATGGCGGCATGTTCTTTTTCGCTCCACACGCCGGCCTTGATGAGATGCTTCATGAGGCGGTCAATTGGATCGCCGAGCGGCCAACGTTTGCCTTCCTCCGTCGAGCGGTAGCGGGACGGATCGTCGCTGGTCGAGTGACCTTCAGCGCGATAGGTGAAAAGTTCGATGACGGTGGCGCCAAGATTTGCGCGGGCGCGTTCGGCGGCCCATTGGGTCGCGGCATAGACCGCGAAGAAATCGTTGCCGTCGATACGCAAAGCCGGAAGACCATACCCAATTCCGCGCGCGGCGAACGGCGCTTCCTCACCGCCCGCGATTCCCTGAAATGACGAGATCGCCCATTGATTGTTGACGATGTTGAGGATGACGGGCGCGTGATAGACGGTCGCCAGCGTGAGGGCGTAGTGGAAGTCGCCTTCCGCAGTGGAACCGTCACCCACCCACGTCGCGGCGATGCGCGTGTCGCCGGACATTGCCGAAGCCATCGCCCAACCAACCGCTTGGGGATATTGCGTCGTGAGATTGCCCGAGATCGTGAAGATGCTTGTTTCGCGCGCAGAATACATGATGGGCATCTGCCGGCCCTTCAGCGGATCGAGCGTGTTCGAATAGCACTGGTTCATCATCTTCGACAGCGGATAGCCGCGCGAGATGTAGATGCCCTGCTGGCGATAGGCGGGAAAGCACATGTCGTCCGGATCAAGGGCGAGCGCGGCGGCGACACTGATGGCCTCTTCGCCGGTCGACTTGATGTAGAAGGAGGTTTTGCCCTGACGTTGTGCGCGGTACATGCGGTCGTCATAGACGCGCGTGGTAACCATCAGGCGCAGGCCCTTCTTGAGGGTCTCGACCGAAATCTCAGGGATCCAAGGACCGATCAGCTTACCATCGTCGTCCATGACACGGACGAGTGTGTAGGCAAGATCGCGGATCTCTTCGGGCTTGGTATCGATGGGAGGGCGACGAACTGCGCCAGCCGCTGCAAGACCGAGCTTGCTGTAATCGGGTTCTTCTCCCGGCCGCGCGGGCGGCGTGGGAAATTTGAGTTCGAGCGCGCTGTTACGCCGCGCCGAGGCGGTGCCGGGTTTAGCAACGGGTTTTGCCATTAGGTCTCACTAAGAAATGGCCGCGGCCGCGCACTCCTTAAGGAACTGCAAAACCAGGGCATTTGAGGTGAACATGAGCAGTCTAGTCGCCGAGCCTTGGTTTTTTTTCCCAAAGGGTCACTCCAGGACGATCAGCCCGCGCATGAATTTTGCACGCTTATGCCATTTGGCGCAACCAGTTGGCGTGTGCACTGCAACATGCGCATAAACGCTGAAAGAACAGGTTTTTCCCGGCAACAGGGGAGAGACAGCGATATTAGGACAGCGTTGCTGGCCTGTTAACCAGCACTGACCAATAGTGCGATTCCGCACTTTCGTGGTGCGCGGGGCGCGAAACACACAGGCACATGCCGGCCAAGCCGGTCGCCTCGAAGCTATTGTGCGGGCGTCACGGCAGGCACAGGGGCGCCTTCAAGCGCGGCCGTC
>CANJEU010000115.1 GCA_947473445.1 Fidelibacterota bacterium
CCTACTTCCGCGACGGCGAACGCCGGGTCATGAGCCGGCTGTTACACGGTGCGCCGAGCATCCTGGCTGCCGGCGGCGGCGCGTTCATGGACCCCGACACCCGAGCGCTGATCGGCGCGCGCGCGATTTCCATCTGGCTCAAGGCCGATCTCGACACGCTGTCGTTGCGAACAAAGGGACGCACTCATCGTCCCCTGCTGAACGGGGGCGATCCGCGCGAGGTGCTCGGCCGTCTGATCGATGCGCGTTATCCCGTCTATGAGCAGGCCGATATCACTGTCGAGACCGGACACGACAATCCCACGGTCACATGCCTGCGGGTGCTGAGCGCCATCGAGACGTTCCTTGGCATGACGCTCCTCACCAAAGACTGACCCAAGATGCCCGGCGCCATGACGGCAACCCCCTCTCAAGATACGAGCACGATCGTCGCCGTGCCGCTCGGTGCGCGCGCCTACGATATCCATGTGGGCCGCGGCCTGATCGCGCGCGCCGGCGCGCTGATGGCGCCGGTCCTGTCACAGAAGCGTGTGTTCATCGTCACCGACAGCAACGTCGCGCCGCTTTATCTTGCCGCGGTCACCCAAAGTCTCACGCAGGCGGGCATCCACGTCGACCATGCCGTCGTGCCCGCTGGGGAATCGAGCAAGGATTTTGCCCATCTCGCGCGCCTGCTTGACGCCATGCTGGCGGCGAAATGCGAGCGCGGCACCATGATCGTCGCCCTTGGCGGCGGCGTGATCGGCGATCTGGCCGGCTTTGCCGCCTCGGTGCTGCTACGCGGCGTCGACTTCATCCAAATTCCCACCACTCTGCTCTCGCAGGTCGACAGTTCGGTGGGCGGAAAGACCGGCATCAATACCAGCGCGGGCAAAAACCTCGTTGGAAGTTTCCATCAGCCGCGCCTGGTGCTTGCCGATACGGATGTGCTGGCGACCCTGCCAATGCGCGAACTGCGCGCGGGCTATGCGGAGGTGGCCAAATACGGGCTGCTGGGCGATGCGGTTTTCTGGGCCTGGCTTGAGGCGAATGCGCCCACCATGCTGACGGCGGGCGCGTCCCACCATGACTTGTTGCGCGTCGCCATTGTCACAAGCTGCGCGGCGAAAGCCAAGATCGTGGTGGCCGACGAAAAGGAAAGCGGCGTGCGCGCGCTCTTGAACCTTGGGCACACCTTCGGCCATGCGCTCGAGGCAGAGATGGGATACGGCGAAGACCTGCTCCATGGTGAGGGCGTTGCCATCGGTATGGTGCTGGCCTTCGACCTGTCGGCGCGTCTTGGTTTATGCCCCCCCGCCGATGCCGCACGCGTTCGCGCGCATATGCAAGCCGTGGGCTTGCCGGCAGTGCCCCCGCGCTCGGGGCCGCGCGGGCCGGTCACGGCCGCGGCGCTCATCGCTCATATGAGTCACGATAAGAAAATGAAAGACGGCGCAGTGACCTTCGTGCTCGCCCGCCGCATCGGAGAAGCTTTCCTCTCCCGCGACGTTTCCACCGCCGCCCTCGAAGACATGCTCACGGCGGCCCTCGCTTAAAATCACTCCGTTCCAAATAGGAACCTGCCATGTTGTTCGTTTTAGTCGCGGTCCTGGTCTTGCTCACCATCGCAGCCTTTTTCTCGGTGGCCGAAACCGCTTTGACCACCGCGTCCAAACCGCTGATGCATCAGCTGGAAAGCGAAGGCGACGAGCGCGCCGGCACGGTGGTGAAGCTGCTGGACGAACGCGAGGAAATGATCTCGACCGTTCTGCTGGGCAACAACCTCGTCAATATTCTCGCGTCCGCGCTGACCACCGGCCTCATGATCGAAATGTTCGGCAGCGAAGGCGTGTTCTACGCAACCGGAATCATGACGGTGCTGGTGGTGATCTACGGCGAGATTCTGCCCAAGACCTACGCGCTGCTTTATACGACCAACGCTTCGCTCAAATGCGCGCCGGTGATGTATTTCCTGATGCGCCTGTTCAAGCCGTTCAACGCGGCGATTGAGTATTTCGTCACCGGCGCCCTGCGCATGTTCAAGCTGAGCACCACGGTGACTCGGTCGGCCAAGGAAGTCCTGGCGGAGCTGCGCGGCGCCATCGAAGTGCAGATGGCGGAAAAAACCATCATTCACGAGGTCAAGCATGAGCGGCAGATGCTGCGCAGCGTGCTCGACCTTGGCGAATACGCGGTCAGCGACATCATGATCCATCGCCAGAAGCTGGTGACGATCGACGCCGACCAGCCGATCGAGGACATCATCGAACAGGTTGCGTCGTCCCCTTACTCGCGCATTCCGTTGTGGCGCGGGCAGCCGGACAATATCGTCGGCCTCATTCACGCCAAGGCTTTGTTGCGCGCGCTAGAGTCGGCGCAAGGTAAGACCGAAAAGCTCGACGTCGTGCGCCTTGCCATCAAGCCATGGTTCATCCCTGCCACCACGACGCTGCTGGAACAACTAAATGCGTTCCGCGCGCGCCGCGAACATTTCGCCATGGTGGTCGATGAGTACGGCTCGCTGATGGGCGCGCTGACGCTCGAGGATATTTTGGAAGAAATCGTGGGCGACATCCGCGACGAACACGACGTACAGGTAGCCGGCGTGCGCACGCAAACGGACGGCTCATACCTGATCGACGGAAGCGTGACATTGCGTGACCTGAACCGCGAGTTCGACTGGGCCCTGCCCGACGACAAGGCTTCGACCGTTGCGGGCTTGGTCCTGGTCGAGGCCCGCACGATTCCCATCCCGGGGCAGAAATTCCTGTTCCACGGCTTCCGCTTCGAGGTTTTACGCCGATCGCGCAATCAGTTGACCTTGATCCGCATCACGCCGCCACGCGCCGACGGCAGTGCAGCATCGGACCGGGGCGAGACACTCGCGGGCGGGTAAAGCCGCGACGCACTGTCACAGCTAACCGATTGACCGGGATTATCCCCGGGCTCACACTTCAGGTTCGTTCTTGAGGAGGTCTAACGAGGTCCTCTTGAGGCGGACCTTGCTGGACTTGGCGACTTAGGGCTTTCAACTGCGATTGAAGGAGCGCGCCATGATCCGAAGAATTGTACCCGACGTTATCTGCGATCAAATTCTACAGAAGGTCACGCCCCGCGACACGGTGCGTCAGGCCGCGCGCCTGATGCGTGAAAAGAAGATTGCAGCCGTTCTTGTGATGGAAGGCGAGCGGCTGGTCGGTATAGTTACCGAACGCGATATGACCGTGCGCGTTGTCGCCGCCGGCCTTGATGCCGATACGACGCCGGTGGGCGAAATGATGACCGCCGACCCCGATACCCTAGCGCCCAGCGACACGGCCTCGGACGCGCTGCGCATGATGAAGAGCCGCAATTACCGACACCTCCCCGTTGTGGACGGCGGCACCGTGGTGGGCATGGTCTCGGTGCGCGATCTCTACGCCGTCTATAACGGGGAGTTGGAACAGGATCTCAAGGACCGGAACGCCTATATCTACGGCGAAGCATACGGGACGGCCTAACGGCCGATGTCCCTGCATAGCAGCTAGACCGGGCCTGCACTTGCCCGGCTTTGAGCGCGCGCGTATATCGGCCCGATGCCCTTAACGAGTCCGAGCGAACGCGAACCGGTCCATACGCGCACGATCACCTGCGAAGGGTTTGAGCGCGAGGATGGCCTTTACGATATCGACGGCTGGCTGACGGACACCAAAAGCTACGCCTATACCAGCACAGACTGGGGCGAAGTGAGCGCGGGCGTGCCGGTGCACGGCATGGGTCTGCGCCTGACCATCGATGCGACGCTGACGATTCGCGAGGTCGCCGCGGCGATGGATTACACGCCGTTCAACATGTGTCCGTCCATCACGCCGAACTTCCAGCGCCTCGTCGGCCTCAATCTCGGCAGAGGTTTTTCCGACGCCGTGCGTCAGGCTCTGGGCGGCACACAAGGCTGTGTGCACCTTGTCGATCTTCTGCGTCCAATGGCGACCACCGCCTACCAACTTCTGTCGCCCGCCGGCTATCAGGCCTTCAAGGATCAAGAGGCGCGCGGCGAACCCATCAAGGCGTTCTTCCTCAATCAATGCCACGCATGGAAAAGTGACGGCGAAGTCACGCGTGAGCAGTTCCCGAGCCTCTATACGGGAAAGAACTGATCATGCCCTTGCCCACACCCGCGCCGCGCAAGCTCAGACACACCCGCACGATTGTGTGCGAGGGCTATGAGCGCGCCGACGGTCAATGGGACGTGGATGGCCGGCTCACCGACGTCAAAGCCGATACCATCAAATTCTGGAACGAAGGCGCGGAAATTCCCGCCGGTCAGCCGGTGCATGACATGTATCTGCGCCTGACGGTCGATTCAAAGATGACCATCACCCATAGCGAAGCGGCCATGGACTATCATCCATGGCCCGTATGCCCCGCGATCACACAGAATTTCAGCAAGCTCGCGGGCGTCTCGATCAAGCCAGGGTTCACCAAAAAGGCCGGTGATCTGTTCGGCGGCGTCAACGGCTGTACCCATCTTGGCTCGTTGATCGGCCCAGCGGCGACGACGGTGATGCAGACCATGGTGCGCGCACGTGTCAAGCGGATGAAGGAGGCCCAGGACAACGGGCAGCCGCGGCCGATGCCGGCGTTCCTGAACACCTGTCACACGTGGGCGACGAATAGTCCCGTGGTGAAACGCGAATATCCGGAATTTTATCGGGGCGAGTAGCTCAGTGCGTCGCCCTGGGCCTCGTGCCCAGGGCCCAGAGCTGCCCGCGCTGTACGCTGCGGCACGTCCTGTCCGCGCTGCATAAACTGAGTTTGACGCCGCTGGATCCTGGGCATTCGCCCAGGATGACGCGTTGAGAATGGGTCGAGGGTGGCGCGCCTACTCGCCCGGCGCGGTCAGCTTCAGCGACAGGGCGTGAACGCGTTCGCGCAATTCATCGGCGACGATGCCGTAAACGAGGCGCTGGCGGGCGATGCGGTTTTTGCCAAGGAAGGCCGCAGATTCGATTGTCACATTGAAGTGCGTTTCGCCGCCGCCGTCGGGATGGGCGCCGGCGTGGCCGCTGTGGCTTGCGCTGTCATCGTCGATCTCAAGGCGCGTGGGCGCTAGAGCCTCGGTGAGTTTAGCCCGCATACGATTCGCATAAGTGCTCATAGCTACAAGGACAAGCACACCCCAAACGAAGAAACAAGATTGTGTGTTTTGGGGGTGCTCACCATATTCAGATCCATGTCCGAAACACGCGATCGTTTCACCTGTTCGGCGGGAACAAATACGGCCGGAACGCCGTGCGCCTGGGAAGGCTGCGCCGCCTCGGGCGAATTTCGCGCACCGAAAGACCGGCGACTCGCCGACTACCTCATGTTCTGCCTCGATCACGTTCGCGCCTACAACGCGCGGTGGGATTTCCACGCCGGTGCGACCGTCGCCGATCTGGAGGCCGAAATCCGCAGCGCGGCGACATGGGAAAGGCCGACCTGGAAGTTGGGCACGCTGGGCGCCGGGTACAGGCCCGGCCGCCGTACCGGTGCGCGGCCGCATGTCTCCGATCCCTTCGGATTCTCGGCAGGCACTGATTTCGAGGACCGGAAGAACGCCCGCGCGGACGACGCCCAAGCTCGCGCCACACCCGGCGGCGCGACGGCCCGCAACCGCGCGCTGAAGGTCTTGGACCTGTCCGCGCCCCTCACGATTGAATCCCTTAAGGAGCGCTATAAAGCGCTGGTGAAAAAGTATCACCCGGACGCCAACGGCGGCTCGGCCGAAGCCGAGGATCGCATGAAGACGATCAACGAGGCGTATCAGACCCTCAAAGCCGGATTGGCGGGCGCCTAAAGCGCTGCAAGCGGCCATTTACGGCTTTCCGCTTCCACGCCGTATCCCCATATAATTCAAGTGTATATGCTGGAATTGCCCGGGAAGCCCCGGGCGTGTCATAAACCGCGCTTAGAGCAAGCCGCATTCCGTCGGAATCACGGGGCTTGCTCTAAGTTATTTTTAGTCGCGGGCGTTGTTGCGGAAAACCGGCTTCCACTTTTCCGCACGCCGCTCGAATCGCATTTTGGACGAGAAGATGAGCAAGCGGAACGAAGGCGTGCACGATGATCTGGGCATGAACGTGCCCGACAAACAGGTATCGGCGCGCGAGGTCTTCGGCGTCGACATCGATATGAAGGTGCCCGCCTTTAGCACCCGCGGCGATCATGTGCCCGATATCGATCCGGCTTACCGCTTCGATCAGGACACCACGCTCGCCATCCTCGCCGGTTTTGCGCACAACAGGCGCGTGATCGTGCAGGGCTACCACGGCACGGGCAAATCGACGCACATCGAGCAGGTGGCAGCGCGTCTGAATTGGCCCTGCCTGCGCATCAATCTCGACAGCCACATCAGCCGCATCGATCTCATCGGCAAGGACGCTATCGTCATCCGTGACGGCGTGCAGATCACCGAGTTCCGCGAAGGTCTGCTGCCCTGGGCGCTGCAGCATCCAATCGCGCTCGTGTTCGACGAATACGACGCCGGCCGGCCGGACGTGATGTTCGTGATTCAGCGCGTGCTGGAAGTCGAAGGCCGCCTGACGTTGCTTGACCAGAACAAGGTGATCCGCCCGCATGCGGCCTTCCGTCTATTTGCGACGGCAAACACGATCGGCCTTGGCGACACCACCGGCCTCTATCACGGCACGCAGCAAATCAACCAGGGTCAGATGGACCGCTGGAATATCGTCGCAACGCTCAACTACCTTAAGCACGACGAGGAAACAAATATCGTGCTAGCCAAGGTGAAGGGTTACGACACGGCCGCCGGCAAGAAGCTGATCGCCGCCATGGTGGAAGTGGCCGACCTCACC
>CANJEU010000116.1 GCA_947473445.1 Fidelibacterota bacterium
CGCATCATCGTCGAACTCCCTGGCGTCGACGAACCCGAACGCATCAAGGCCCTCATCGGCCAGACCGCCAAGCTCACGTTCCATCTTGTCGAACCCGGCGCGTCTTCCACGCGTGAACTTCCGGCCGGCACGATGCTTCTGCCTTCGACGGACGCGAACGGTCCCAACTACGTGGTGCGCCGCCGCGTCGAAGTCGCCGGCGATCGTCTCGTTGATGCGCAGGCCAGCTACCAGAACGGCCAGCCCGTCGTGAATTTCCGGTTCGATACGGCCGGCGGCATGGCCTTCGGACGCACGACCAGCGGCGCTGTCGGACAATCCCTGGCCATCGTCCTCGATAACAAAGTCATCAGCGCGCCGAATATCAAGAGCGCCATCGTCGGCGGAGCGGGCTTCATCGAAGGCGTCGGCGATATCAAGGCCGCGCAGGATTTGGCGCTTCTACTTCGCGCGGGCGCTTTGCCGGCGCCCCTCATCGTGCTCGAAGAACGTACCGTCGGCCCCAGCCTGGGCGCCGATTCCATCGCCGATGGGGCGAATGCCAGCATCATTGGCGGGCTTCTCATCGCCGGCTTCATGATGCTGTCGTACTTCTGGTTCGGCTTCCTCGCCGTCGTCGCCATGGCCATCAACGTCATCCTGCTGATGGCGTTGCTCTCCGTCATCGGCGGCGTGCTCACGCTGCCCGGTATCGCCGGGATCGTGCTCACGCTCGGCATGTCGGTCGACTCAAACGTGCTGATTTACGAACGCATGCGCGAGGAATGGCGGGCAGGGCGCATGCTGCTGAACTCGCTCGGTTCAGGGTTCGGCGGCGCCTTCACGGCCATCGTAGACTCCAATATCACCCAGCTGATCTCGGGCATCTTGCTGTTCTTCCTGGGGTCGGGTCCGGTGCGCGGCTTTGCCGTTACGCTTTCGCTCGGCGTTTTCACTTCTTTGTTTGCCACCATCATGGTCACGCGCATGCTCGTGATCCTGTGGTACCGCGCCGGCAAACGCCAAGAACTACCGATTTAAGGAGGCGCGCACATGGCTCTTCAACCCATCATGCGCTACGCGCTCAAGGAGTTTAAGATCGACTTCATTGGGCCGCGATTGTACGCCATGGCGTTTTCCGCGTTCATCGTCGTCGCCTCACTCCTGTCCATCGCGGTCCAAGGCTTCAACTTTGGGATCGATTTCGCCGGTGGCGTGCTGGTGGAAGTGCGCTCCGAACAGCAAATTGACCTGTCGCAGATGCGCGACCGCATCAATGGTCTCAATCTTGGTGACGTCAGCGTCAATACTTTCGGTACGGCGGGCGATAGCGTTTCCATCCGCGTGCCGCTGCAAGAAGGCGGCGACCAGCAGCAGACAATCGCGCTCAAGGCGGTGCAGGAATCGCTCGGCAGCGGCTTCACCGTGCTGCGCACCGAAGTCGTCGGCCCGAAGGTCGGCGCCGAACTGATGGTCGGCGGCGCACTCGCCATAGCCTTGGCTCTCATCGGCATCATGGTCTACGTGTGGCTGCGCTTTGAGTGGCAGTTCGCCCTGGGCGCAGTGCTCTCGCTCACCCACGACGTCATCACGACGCTCGGGATATTCTCGATCTTCCAGCTTCAGTTCGATCTCAATACCGTCGCGGCCGTGCTCACCATCGCGGGCTTGTCGGTCAATGACACCGTCGTCGTCTACGACCGTGTCCGCGAAACCATGCGTAAGTACCGCAAGATGCAGCTCGCCGATCTTCTGAACCTCTCGATCAATAAGGTTCTGGCCCGTACGCTGGTCACCAACCTCACCGCGGGCCTTGCGGTCCTCGCGCTGTTGATCGGCGGCGGTGAAGTGCTGCGCGGCTTCTCGCTCGCCTTGACGTGGGGCATGGTCATCGGTTCGTATTCGACCATCTACGTCGCCCTTCCGATGCTCGTGTACCTCGACCTGCGCCGCGAAGACACCATCGGCGGCGGTTCGGCCCAGGTGCCTGAATACGAACGCAACCCGACACCGGCAGAGTAGTCCCATAAGCGTCAACCTGACCCGTCAGACCACGGGGTCTCAGCCGCAGATCCAGAAATACGGAAGCGGTGGATTTCGTGTCGCCAACGAGACCTATCAGGGGTCGATCATTGTCCACCCCAAGGGCGTCATTGCGTGGCCGGCGACGCGTATCGAGGACGTCACGCTCGAAACCTTAGCGCCCATCCTTGCGCTCGCCGGACAGGTTGATGTCTGCCTGCTCGGTTGCGGCACGCGCCTGCAACCGCTCCCGCTCGCCCTGCGCACCGCTTTGAAGGCAGCAGGCATTCCCTCCGACCCCATGGACACCGGCGCCGCCTGCCGCACCTACAACGTCCTCGCCGGCGAATCCCGCGCCGTCGCCGCCGCACTGATCGCGGTTTGACACTCACGCTGGCGCTCTGACACTCACTCCTAATGTCATCCCGGCGAAAGCCGGGATCCATCGAGCAGGTGAGTGCTCAGAGGAATGAATCCCGGCTTTCGCCGAGATGACGTCGGGCGGACATAAATAAAGGGGAGCCGAAGCTCCCCTTTTTCGTCTCAATCTTCTGCGTCTACGCCAGATGCATCTGACCAACCATGCACAGCAGCATGGGCAGAGAGAGCAGGGTGTTGGTGCGCGAGAACAGCATCGCGGTGCGGGCGGCTTTGGCCTTCACGTCCGGCTCCACCTGAACGATGCCGAGGGCCTTTTTCTGGTTGGGCCAGATCACGAACCAAACGTTGAACCACATGATGATCGCGAGCCACATGCCCACGCCGATGATGGTCGCCTGGCCTGTCATCTGGCCGAGCATCAGGGCGTCCACCAGGTAGCCTTGCAGGTGCGCGACGATAAGGCCGGTGACGAGGGTGACCATGGCGGCCCAGCGGAAGTAGAACAGAGCCGCCGGCGCGATCACTTTGCCGATGGCGGGCTTCTGGTCGTCGGGAATCTTCGGCATGTTTGGGATCTGCACGAAGTTGAAGTACCAGAGAAGGCCGATCCACATGATGGCGGCAGCCACATGGAAGAAGCGGAAGAGGTAGTTGAAGAAGTTGATATCGAAGCTGGTCCGGTTCAGACCGACGATAAGGAATACAACGATCGCCAGAACGACGCTGGCGATGACTGTATTCCGAAGATTGGACAGAATGGCGCTCATGGAATTTCCCCTGTTATGATTGTGAAGTCCGTGCGCGAATGCCATGCAAGAGCCCTCCCGGCCCCACGCGCGCTGATTGGTATGGTACTCCATTTCCCCCGGTCTGCAAATTGGCCCCGGGCTAAAACATGAACGAACTCAAAACGTTAACGAAAGCGTGCGGATGAGCTACATCGCCGATCAGGTCCGGTCCGAGGATCACGACCGCTATCTCTGTGCCTTGTTCGCGCCCACCGCCGTGCGCGAGGACCTGTTCGCTCTCTATGCGTTCAATATCGAAGTGGCCAAGGTCCGCGAGAGCGTGACCGAGCAGCTCATCGGCCGCATGAAGCTGCAGTGGTGGCGCGATCTGGTCGCGACCATTTATGAGGGCCGCGCGGTGCCGAAAGGCAATCCGGTGGTGGAGGCGCTCGCGCAGATCATTCCCCGCTACGCCCTCGACCGCGCGCACTTCGACATCTTGCTCGAGACCCGCGAGCGGGACGTGGGCGACGACGCATTCGCCGACGTCGCCGATCTGGAAAGCTACGCCGACGGCACATCGGCGCGGCTGACGGCCCTCGCATTGCAAATCCTTGGCGCAGCGGACGAGGGCAGCCGCGTGGCCGGGCGCCATGTCGGTATTGCATGGTCGCTCACCGGACTTATGCGCGCGGTGCTTTTTCATGCCCGCGCCAATCGTGTTCCGTTACCCCAGGACCTCTTGGCCGACGCAGATCTGACGCCCCACGCCGTCCAGGAACGGCGTAACGCGGCGCGCCTTGCGACCGTGATCGAACAGGTTGCCGGCACCGCGCGCGCTCATCTGGAGAAGGCGCGCGCTTATCGCGCAGCCGTTGACCGGCGCGCGATGGCCGCGCTGCTGCCGGCAACGCTCGCCGACGCTTATCTCGCCGGATTAGAGCGCCGGAAGTACGATGTATTCGATCCGCGCCATGCGCTACAGCGGCCCGCCGTCGGCCGCCTCATCTGGAACGGGTTGCGCGGGCGGTACTAGGCCGCGCGCGGCGGCAAGCGCAGCCCAGATCGCGAATATCAGAGCCAGCAGGACGGCGAGGGCGGCAAAGCCGGCCAGCGAATTTCCCACCGTGAGGATCATATACTCCGTGGCGCTTTGGAACGGCGAACGGGCCGGCGCTTTCGGCATGACGCCGAGGAAGGTCAGAAAAGCGTAAGCCCCAAGCAGCGCGCGGAAATAGACGTTCCGCACCAGGTATCCGAAATAGGCGCCGTGCGCCTTGCGCGAATAGGCCCTCATTCCGCCGCCAGTTTTTCTCCGAGCCATGCATCCAGATCGGCGCGTGCGCGCTCGGCCACCGCCTTCTTGCGGTCGCGGCCCCGAATAGGACGGCCCTTGGGGTCCCGTGCATCAAGATCAGGGAACAAACCGAAATTGATATTCATCGGCTGATAGGTCGTCGCATCGGCCCCGCCGGTGATATGGCCGAGCAATGCGCCAAGCGCCGTGGTCGGCGGGGGCAACGCGGGTGCAGCGCCGCGGCGCTCGGCCGCGGCAAAGTGGCCGGCCATGAGGCCAACGGCCGCGCTCTCGACATACCCTTCGCAGCCGGTGATCTGACCGGCGAACCGCAGGCGCGGCATGGCTTTCAAGCGCAGCGTCGTATCGAGAAGCCGCGGCGCATTGATGAACGTATTGCGATGAATGCCGCCAAGGCGCGCGAACTCCGCGCCCTCGAGCCCCGGGATCATCCGGAAGATGCGCACCTGATCGCCGTGTTTCAGCTTGGTCTGGAAACCCACCATGTTGAACAGCGTGCCAAGGGCATTGTCCTGGCGCAGTTGCACCACGGCGTGCGGACGGTGGCCGGTCCGCGGATCGCGCAGGCCAATGGGTTTCATCGGTCCGAAGGCGAGCGTTTCGACGCCGCGCTCAGCCATGACTTCAATGGGCAGGCAGCCGTCGAAGTACGGCGTGTCTTTTTCCCACTGTTTGAATTCCGTCTTGTCGCCGCGGCGCAGTTCGTCGACGAAGCTCTCGTATTGCGCCTTCGTGAGTGGGCAATTGATATAGTCCGCCCCGCCGCCCTCAACTTCCGCGCCTTTGTCGTAGCGGGACTGGAACCACGCGATGTCCATATTAATGGATTCGCGGTGTACGATCGGCGCGATGGCATCAAAGAACGCCAGCGCGTCTTCGCCCGTCACGGACCGGATTCCCGCGCTTAAGCCGGGCGAGGTGAGGGGACCTGTCGCGATGATCACGCTGTCCCAGTCCTCCGGCGGTAGGCTTGTGACTTCGTCCCGCACCAGGGTGACTTTGGGATGGGCGAGCAGGGTCTTTTGCACCGCGTCTGCGAAACCGTCCCGGTCGACGGCCAGGGCCGAGCCGGCCGGGACCCGGTGGGCGTCGGCCGCCCTCATAATCAGGGACCCGCAGCGGCGCATCTCGGCGTGCAGCAGCCCGACAGCGTTATAATCGGCGTCATCGGACCGAAACGAGTTCGAACACACCAGTTCGGCCAGGGTTTCTGTCTTATGGGCGTCCGTCAGGCGCACTTCGCCGCCAGTTCTGCGCATTTCGTGGATGACCACAGGCCAGCCCGCCTCCGCGATCTGCCAGGCTGCTTCGCTGCCGGCTAACCCGCCGCCCACAATATGAATAGGTTTTTCAATGCTCATGGGGGGTACCATAAGGCTTCAAGCGACAACTTCAACGAACGAAAAAAGGGGTGTATGGTCCGCTCCCCGATGGCAGGACCCCTGAAGTAACACTATGTCAGAACAGCGCTTTTACGTTATCGGCGGCGAATATGCCGACACCTCGTTCCGCGAGCCTTACCCCGGCAGCAAGCTCGAGACCTATGGACCCTTCGCCACCGAGCGCGAGGCCAAGATCCGGTGGCGCGAACTCACCGGCCAGAGCATCGACAATGCCATGGTCCGCTATTTCATCTCCTCGGATGAACAGACGGGCGAGAAGAAGAACACCTACTGGGTCGTGGGCGGTGAATACGCCGACTCCTCCTTCACGCGCCTTGCGCCGGGCAAGGAAGTCGAGGTTTACGGACCCTTCGCCCAGGGCGAAGCGCTCGGCTTCTGGCGCGCCCTTGCGTCCAAAAGCATCGACGATGCGCTCATGCGCTACGACATCCGGGAGAACTACGAAGCGGGCGACACGGGTGGCAAGATGGGGGCGGTACGCTTGGCCGTCACCGCCACCAAATCCATCGGCATTGGTGCCGCGCCCGATGCGGTCTTTAAGCACCTGATGGAAAGCAAGCCGAAGGCCCCCTGGGCCGGCGGCAATATCACGCGCGGCGATGCGGGCAGCGGTGTGATTGATCACACCCTCAACGATGCTGCGGGCCATCGCTGGACGGTCGCCGCCCGCGTCGTGCCTGCAGGCGGCGGAGCCGTTTACGTCGTGACCTTCACCAAGCCGACCATGGTCTCTGATGCGGAATTTACCGCGGCCATGGGTCGCGTGGATGACGAGCTTTCCGCCCTCAAGCGCACGTTAGAAAAGTAGACTAGCAGAGCCGTCCTATATGCGGACGAACGAAGGCCAGCGCCGCGACCGGCGTTATCCTTGCTTTGATCGCGCGCGAGGCTGTGCGCACCCGCAGCGCCGCACGCACAGGCGCCGGGGTTGCTGCGGGGCGCCGCGCGGCTATTCCGCGGC